>DAOVQH010000029.1 GCA_030628755.1 Candidatus Cloacimonadota bacterium
ATTATTAGCGGAACTTATTACACTGAACTCTTTAAATCCTCCTGTTGTAACACTGTATTTCTCCATAAATCTTTTTGTGAAGATTTTAGAACTTTCCAGTTGTGCTGCAACTTTATCCGGACCAAAAACCTTTATACTGGAATCCTTGAAGAAATCAATAATGCCATTTACTAAAGGTACTTCAGGTCCAACAACAACAAGTTCGATATCATTTGATTCGCAGAAATCTTTAATTCCATCAAAATCGTTAACATCGATCGGGACGTTATTTTCAGTTCCACCATTTCCGGGAATCACAAATACTTTTTCTGCTAACTTACTTTGAGATAATTTCCAGGCAATCACATGCTCTCTACCACCTGAACCGATAACTGCAATTTTCATTTAAAACCTCTTTTTTAGCAACTAACAATTACGAACAAAAGCAAACTGTTGGTTCAATCGTCCCGATTGAACTCTGCTCGTTACGAAACTCCCGTTTCGTAACGTAACTAATTCTGAAACTCCTCTTTCTTCTCCATGTACTCAGTTTCCTCAGTTGGTTCAATCGTTTCGATTCTCCTATCAGACCGGGACGGTCTGCCCCAAACATTTCATTCAACCGGGACGGTTGAACGAACAAAATTACCATGAATTAACACGAAAAACTCTAATTATTCTTAATGTCTTTGTCTGCTTTTAAAAGTGATTTTTTAATCTCATAAATCTCCTTTGTAAATATATCCTTCAAACGTTTAAGGTTCAAACTCCTTAGTGCTGCAAGAGCAGCGGAACTAACATCAATCACAGTCATAGCAGGTGTTTTGGAAGGCATCATCAATGATGAATTTATGTTGACCATCATATCAATTTTATCTTTGAAAGGAGGGCAGTTAATAACCGGAATTGCCAAATTGGCAGCAAGTGCACCTCCAAGACCGTTTGAACGACCGGCAACTGCAATAACACAACCAGGTTCCAAAGAGTTATTGTAAATTTCAGCTAGCTCAGGAATTCGCTCTCCATTCTTATGTGCTGAAACCACTCTCAAATCAATAAAAACATCATACTTATCAAGATGAGATTTTATTTTTTTGCAATGCTCTAAATCTGAGGAAGAACCCATAATAATAATAACATAGCCATCCTTTATAATTCTATTCTGAACAAGGTTTTTATAAATTCTATGTCTAATATCAATTTCAGTATCCAATTTTTTTCCAGTAACGATTTTAAAAATCTCCAAATATCTTTTGGAAGTTTCTTCAATGATTTCAGGAGGAAGTATATCGGGATAATCTCCATCTTTTTTATTTTTCAGAAGCCACTGACGAACAAATTCTTTATCGATCTGTTCAACATTCTGCGGATCCTTTTCATAAGCTTCCTTGCTCCAAAATCGTGAAGAATCCGGTGTGTGTATCTCATCTATCAGAATGACTTTATCACCGAGTAACCCAAACTCATACTTTGTATCTACAAGAATTATCCCTTTTTCATTTAGAATCTTTGTTCCAAGCTCAAACAATTGCATGGAAATTCTGGTCATTTCATCATAAACTCTTCTTTCTGCCCAACCTTCTTTTATAATATCTTCCGGAGTGATTTCCCGATCTGATTTCTCTTTTGTAGTAGGAGTAAGAATAGGTTTATTAAATTTCTGATTTCTGGAAAGTCCATCAGGAACTATAACACTGGAAAATGAACGTTTTCCTTGCTGGTAACCTCGCCACATCGAACCTGTCAGGTAACCCCTGACTATCATTTCAACGCGAATTGGTTCTGCTTCTTTAACCAGGTTGATATTCGGGTCGATTACTTCAATGGAATGGTTATCGACTATATTTTTTGTTTTCTCAAACCAGAAATTGGAGATTCCATTCAACACCGCTCCTTTATTTGGAATTGTGGATTTAAGAACTTTGTCGAAACATGATATTCGATCGGTAACAACGATCATCCTTTTTTTCTCATTAATCCGGAAGCTATCCCGTACTTTTCCGCTGTGGATTTTCTTTACCTGCGGAGTATAAATTTTATCTAAACAATTCATATATTCTCCTTTTTATTTGCCACCAAGATACTAAGACTCAAAGTTTTTTCATCTGGATTTTTTCTTTGTGTCTTTGAGTCTTCGTGGCGAATATTAATGTTTAAAATGCCTTATTCCTGTGAAGACCATTGCAATTCCTAACTCATTGCATTTATTTATTACTTTCTTATCCCTAATCGATCCACCAGGTTGGATAATAGTCTTTATTCCTGCTTCTGCTGCAAGTTCTACATTATCTGCAAATGGGAAGAAAGCATCAGAAATCAATAAAGCTTTTCCAAGCTTTTCTTTGATATATTCTTCCAAATCTTGCTGAATTGCTGATTGCTGACCTGCTGACTTACTGACTTCATATTCATTGGTAAGATTCTCCCTGGCTTTATCAATGGCAAGCTTTGTTGAAACTAATCTATTAGGTTGACCTGCTCCCATTCCCAGCAGTTTATAGGTTTTATCACTTAATTCTCTAACAATAATGATCGAATTCGATTTCACCTGTCGCATTGCTTTGATGCCAAATTCTATCAAATCCTTTTTTAAATCAATATCAATTTGCTTTTCTGTTACATTTTCTATCTTTTCATAAAGTTTATTATCACAATCCTGCAACAGCAGAGAACCTGAAAGATATTTCACTTCAAATTTTTGTTTGGAATTTTGAGGATCAAATTCGATTACTCTCAAATTTTTATGAAACTGAAGATATTCAAGTGCTTCATAAGAATATTTTGGTGCAATAACAACTTCTACAAATTTACGAAGCATTTTATTTTCATTATTCAGATTTAAGAATTCAACAGTTTCCAAATCTACCGGTTTGTTAAAAGCAATGATAGAGCCAAAAGCTGAGATAGGGTCACCTGCCCAGGCGTCTTCAAATACTTTTCGCTGGTTATCTCCTTCTGCTAATCCGCAAGGATTATTGTGTTTGATAACAGCACAACCAAACCGCTTGAGATTTCTTACGGAATCCACCGCACTCTGGATATCTCCGATATTATTGTAGGAAAGCTCTTTGCCGTGAAGAACCTTCATATCGTAAAGTGAATTCTCGGAATTATTTTCTTTATAAAAATATCCTTTCTGATGAGAATTTTCTCCGTAACGCAATTTTTTCCCATCTTTAAAAGCTAATCTTAAAGAACGTTCTCCTGCTTGTTCATCCATTGATGTGGAAATTAGAGCATCATAGTCTGCTGTGTGATTGAACGCTTTTCTCATCAGCATAAATCTGGTTTCATAAGAAAGTCTGCCATTATTTTCCTGCAGTTCTTTAATTATTGCATTGTAATCTGATGCATCTGTAATCGTAGCAACATACTTGAAATTCTTGGCAGCAGCACGAACCATCGTGGGACCACCGATATCTATATTTTCTATGAGGGCTTCAAAATCAACTCCTGATTCCTTAACTTTAGCAAAAGGGTAAAGATTACACACAACCATATCAATAGGTTCGATGTTAAGATTTTTTGCTTCTTCCTCATCTTTTTCCCGATCAAAAAGCAAAGCTGATTCAATATTGAAAGATATTGTCTTCATTCTTCCGCCAAAAGCTTCCGGATTTCCTGTAACTTTTTGGATATCAGTAACTTTTATTCCAGCTTTTTCCAAAACTTTTTTTGTTCCACCTGTAGAAATAATCTCGCAATCGAATTCCTGCAGAACTTTCGCCAATTCAGCAATTCCTGTTTTATCGGAAACGCTTAACAAAGCTCTTTTGATTCTAATATTTTTCATAATTATCCTTAAATTTTATTTTTATAATTAATCACATAAAACATCATCAATTCTTCTAACCTGTGTTCAAACACTTCAAAATTTACTGGTTCTTTGAAATCCTTAACCATCTTTCTTGCCTGAATAAGATTCGATTTGAAGATTTCTTTAATATTTTCAATTTTTTCCAATTCAAATTTTCTCATATTCAATAACGTGTCGAAATCTAAATCCAGCGGAGTTTGAAAATCTCTCTCATCCAAATGATTCCAATCACCGGTCTGGAAATCAAATTCATACAACGGAAGAAAACGATGACCATTTTTAATAATGAACTTCAGCACATCCACGATGTAATCAAATTCTTCAATCGAAAGCGTATAATGCAGATTAACCCTGACCCAACCGGGTTTCAGTCCTGAATATTTATCAACTCCTATCAAACATTGATAATACTTTGAAATCTCTTCGCTGATACCGAGAAGAGTATGACCATATGGACCTGCACAGGAACAGCCAGCACGGGTTTGAATACCGAAGAGGTCGTTCATAAGTTTTGTTACAAATTTCGGGTGTAAGATCCTGTCTTTATGTTTTATATTGAAAGGAATGATATCGATCTTCTTATGAATCTCAGTAGGACCATAGAAAATAATCCTGTCTTCATTTTTAAAATTATCATAGAATATTTTTAGAAAATAATGTTCAATTTTTTCAATATTACATATTCTAACTTTTTCCTTTAATTGAAAGACTAAAGAAACTTTGATATTCTGCAGAATTCCGGGAGTTCCGGGTTTCTCACGGGTTTCGATATCTTCGATGTATTGTTCTCTTTCCTTTGAAACATAATCTACAGTACCACCGGCAGCAATGGATGGTGGAAGGTCTTTCGGATAGATATTTTCATTGATAATGAGAACTCCGGAAGTTCCGGGACCGCCCAGAAATTTATGTGGCGAAAGGAAAATTGCATCAAAATAGCTTTCCTTGTCTTTGTTCATATTTATTTCAATATAAGGAGCACAGGCAGCAAAATCAAAACAGGCAATAGCATTGTGTTTATGAAGAATTTTTGCAACTTCATAAACGGGAGTTTTAATTCCCGATACATTCGATGCAGCAGAGAATGAACCTATCTTGGGACGATTATCATATTTTGGATTGGAAACTGCTTTTTCTAACTCTACAAGATTGAGTTCGCCGTTTTTATCAAGAGGAATTTGAAAAACTTCACATAAAGTCTGTCTCCACATTATCTCATTGGAATGATGCTCATAAGGACCAACAAAAACGATCGGCTTTTTATTTGTGATATAGTTTCGCAGTTCCCGGTTGCATTTTGTATTTTTGGGATATCTTTCAAGACAGCTTTCTAAAAAAGTATTAATACGTTTTTTAGTAGCAGGAGGCCAGTACACTCCCAGGATTTGCTGAAGTCGGGTTATTCCGCCTGTTGTCCCCGATTCTGTGAAGATTATCTTACCTGTATCACCTGCATTAACGATTTTCTTAATTATTCTTTCTGCTTTATGAAGAATTTCCGTCATTGTTTTTCCGGTGAAATCATCTTCGGTGTGAGTATTCGCATAATACTGCATCAGGTGAAGCATATAATTCTCTATCGAAAACAAGCACCTTCCACTGGCTGTATAATCCGCATAAACAAGCGGTTTTTCACCGTAAGGCGTTTTGAACAATTTGTTGCGTCCGATGATGTCTTGCCGGAGCCATTCCAGGCTGTTTATTAATTCTGATTCTTTCATTATTTTATTCCTTTTTACCACGAAGGCACAAAGTCACAAAGTTTTTTATCACTTATAATCTCAAGTCGCAAATATACGACTCGCAATCCAACGACCTGAGTATTACGCAATTTTACGCAACGCACTTTTGCGTAATTATTCTCTTCGTGTTCTCCGCCTGCCCGGCATAGCCTTGGCGAAGACTGGTGCGCTCTGCCTGCCCCGTTGACTAACTGGGGTGGTTACATATTCCACAATATTCCTGAAAATCTTCAATCCTTCTCCTTCTTCCGAAATCTCAGGATTCCGTCGTTTCAGTTGCGACCAATTGGGATGATTATACAAACTCAAGAATGCTTCGGGATGCGGCATCAAACCCAGAATTTGTCCTGTTTCATCTATCAGTCCAGCACAATTCAAATCCGAACCGTTCGGATTCAAGGGATACTCGGAAGTTTCTTTACCTTCTTTGTCACAATAAGTCAAACAGTTCAAATTCTTCTTAATTATTTCATTTTTAATTCTTTCATTCTTAATTATCAGCTTCCCTTCTCCGTGTCTAACAGGAAGGAAAATCTTGTCTATCCCTTTCAAGAAAGGCGTTTCGCTGTTTTCATTCACTTTAATATGAACCCATCTGTCCTCAAACTTACCCGAATTATTTCCCGTAAGAGTAATTTCCTGCTCAAAGTCGGAATTCACATTAGGTAAAAGTCCCATCTTTACCAGGAATTGGAAGCCATTACAAACACCAAGAATGTATTTTCCTTCATTTATAAAATCTTGAATATCATCAAAAAAAAGCTTTCCGGATTTTAACTTTTTAAATTTCATTTTATTGGAAAGGACTTTTCCGGAACCCAGATCATCGCCGAAAGAGAATCCACCGGGAAAATTCATAATATCATAATCGTGGATCGAACTTTTTCCCAGAAATATATCATTCAAATGGACTATTTTAGATTCAGCTCCAGCCAGTCTATAAGCTGCTGCCATTTCCTCTTCGCAATTTATGCCATAACCGGTGATAATTAAGGCTTTAACTTTTTTCATATTTTTCCTTTTTGATTGTCATTCCCGCAAAAGCGGGAATCTGGATCCTCAGTCAAGTTGAGGATGACATTTTCTTTTAGTTTGGATCACTTCAATCCTTCATCCCAGGCTTCCCGCAATTTTTCAATTTCCAATTCAATTATTTTTTTTCCACTTTGATTTACAATTAATTTTTTATTTAAATTTACTTTCCCGATAAACATTGCATCCGAGCTTAATAATCTTTCAAATCTGTCTCTATTCTCAGGATTTATGCTTACCACAAAACGAGAATGAGATTCGGAAAAAAGAATTGCGTTCAAACTCAATTCTCCAAAATTCGTTAAATCCAGTTCCACTCCAAATTCAGTTCCGATTGCACTTTCGCAAACAGCAACTGCCAATCCTCCGTCAGAAATATCGTGGCAGGATTCGATTAAGTTTTGCCCATTTGCTTTGATGACTTTTTCATACAATCTCTTTGCATCTTCTTTTCTCACTTTCGGAACATTTGCACCGAGTTTGTCGAATAATTTATAAAATTCGGAAGCACCGAGTTCATCATAAGTTTCTCCCAGAAGATAAATTAAATCTCCTTCTGCTTTGAAATTGCTGGTAATAGTGTTTCTAACATCAGAAAGCTTAGCAACCATCGAATACAGAATCGTAGGCGGAATAGAAATTTTTATTTTTCCTGCTTTGAAGTCATTCTTCATACTGTCTTTGCCCGAAGTCATCGGAATATTGTAGAAAACGGACATATCGAAAAGAGCTTTATTCATTTGAACGAGTTTTGCCAGTTTCTGTTTTCCATCTGGATTATTTCCCGAATCGAAAGCGGAATCGGGAACGCAGAAATTATCGTTTACAGTCCAGAATCTATTTGATTTGTCATTAATATCAGGAAGTTTTCCACCAACTGAAATGATCTGACGAATCGCTTCATCAAAAGCTCCAGCACTCATTTCATAAGCATCGATATCACCAAATTTCGGGCAGATACCATTTGAGATTGCAATTCCTTCAAAGCTATCAAAATCCAATCTCATCACAGCCGCATCCTGCGGAGATTTTCCACTTTTTCCCATCAAAGGTTTTATGATGGTTTTTCCTTTCACTTCGTGATCGTATTGGCGAATTACATTTTCACGAGAGCAGATGTTGTAGCTTCCCATAAGATTCAATAAAATTTCATTATAATCAATGTTTGGGGGAAGTTTTGGTTCGGAAAGTTCAGGTTTTTTCCATTCGGCTTTCATATATTTTTTAGGAACTCCGTTATGAAGAAAATCCATATCGAGATATGCTACTTTTTTATTATTGTAACGCACATCAATAAAACCTGTGGAAGTGAATTTGCCAATATCGGAAAGTTCGACTTCACGCTCTTTTGCAATTTTAAAGAGAGCTTCTTTTTTATCTTCTTCCACCACAAAAGTCATTCTTTCCTGCGATTCGGAAACGAAAATTTCCCAGGGTTTCAGGTTCGCATATTTCAATGGTACTTTTTCCAGATGAATTTCTGCTCCACCACTTATCTCTGCAAGTTCCCCAACTGAAGAAGATAAACCGCCTGCACCATTATCTGTTGAACATTTTATCAAACCCTGATTAACTACTTCCTGCATAAAATCCGAAAGCAGTTTCTGCGTTATCGGGCTTCCGATCTGAACGGCTGATCGCGGAGAATGTTCATCTATTTCTGCAGACGAGAAAGTGGCTCCGTGAATTCCGTCTTTGCCAACTCTACCTCCTGCCATAATTATCAGATCACCGTCATCGATAGGTTTTTCCCAAGAATTAACTCCTGCAAATTTGTATGGCATTACTCCACCGGTTCCGCAATAAACCAGCGGTTTGCCGCTGTAGCGATCATCAAAAATGATCGAGCCGTTCACAGTAGGAATCCCAGATTTATTTCCACCGTCTTCAATCCCGTGACGGACTCCTTCAAAAATTCGTTTGGGATGAAGTTGTCCGGGAAGCAGTTCCTTACTATAATCCGGAGGACCGAAGCAGAGAACATTTGTATTGAAAAGTAGTTTTCCACCACCGATTCCTGTTCCAAGTGGATCACGATTATTTCCCAGAATTCCGGTAATCGCACCGCCATAAGGATCTATCGCAGAAGGTGAATTGTGCGTTTCCACTTTCCACACAAATACCGATTCCTCATCGATTTTCACCACTCCCGCATTATCGGTGAAAATCTTCAGAAGCCAGTTATTTCCCGCATCTTGTAAACGCTTTCGGATGATCTCGGTAGAACTGCGAATGTATGTTTTAAAAAGCGAATCAATAGTTTCTTCTTCTCCGGTTTCCAGGTTTTTATAATGAATTGTTGCAGCAAATTCTTTGTGTTTGCAATGCTCACTCCAGGTTTGTGCCAGAACTTCCATTTCGCAATCCGTCGGCTTTTCAGATAAATTATTTTTCTTGCGATTTTCAATCACTTTTTCTTTTAAGAAATAAGATTGAATCGCTTTCATCTCTTCCAGATTCAGAGATAATAATCTATTTTTGGAAATCTTCAGTAATTCATCGTCAGTTACATTCAAATCAACTATTTCAGTTTCGTTATCTTGTTCAATTCGAACTTCGGGAATATACTCCATCTTTCCTGTGAATTTTCCATATTCAAAATGATGGATGAGCTTATTTCCCAAAAGTTTTTCAGCCAGAGTTTTCAAAGTTTTATCCGATAATTGTTTTTCAATTAAATAAATATCATCTGTAAAAATATGCTGAGTGTTCGTATCTAGACTCAAATCCAGAATATCATTCAAGGTTTTTTGTGCGGAAATCCCTTCATCATCGGTAACTCCGGGAAGTTTGGAAACAAGAATAAAAGATTTGTAAAATGAATTTTTATAGAAAGAATTAATATAAACATTGTGAATAATTTCATCTTTAAGACCGAGATTTGCGAATTTCTGAATATCCTCTTTACTCAAATCGTAGGTGATATTGAATATTTTCCCGGTTTTGATTTTTCCGGTTTTAATATTCAAAAAACTTAAAGCATTCTTTTTGATTTTTTCACCTTGAACATCTCTTATTTTATTTTTTAAAACAAGTTGAATCTGGTTTTTCATACTTTCCTTTTATCTAACCACGAATTTGCACGAATTAACTCTAATTTTATAAGCAACTCATAATAAATAACCACAGAGATCACCAGCCTTTGTACCGAATGCTTTAGGAACTTCGGATTGGCAAGCGGAGAGCACGGAGACAATTTTTCAATATTAAATATTCAACTTTCATTGTCATCTGTGTTCCATTGAATATCTCAAAATTTGAGGATCAATCCCTTTTGTTTGAATTTCAATAAAATCATTTTCAGTAATTTCACCTACAATTTTAGCTTCAATATTAATATTATCTAATACCGAATCAACATCGGAAGGAGCAACCACAAGCATCATCCCGTTACCCATATTCCAGGTTTTGTACGCTTCTTGTTCTGTTACATTTCCAATCTTTTGAATTTCTTTCACCATTTCGGAAGGTTCAAAAAGATCGTGGATATCTGTTCCGACTTTTTTGTTTTTTATTATTCTTTTAAAATTCTTGGCAATTCCACCACCTGTTATGTGAGAAATTCCTTTAATTTCAACCTTTCGTTTTTCTCCAAATCTTCCCAATATTTTCAAAAGTTCAGCAGAATATATTTTGGATGGTTCTAAAAGCATTTCTCCCCAAGTTTTTCCAAATGGAGATTCTTTCAGATAAACATCTTTCCCAAATTCTTTTTCTATAATATATCTAATCAGGGAAAACCCGTTTGAACGAAATCCTTTTTCTTTTAATGCAATAACTTTATCCTCAGGTTTTATGTCACTTCCGGTAATTAATTTATCCTTTTCCAAAATTCCAACTGCTGTTGCATTCCAGATGTTGCCATTAACCGATTTCCCGACTTCTGCAATTTCACCACCTGGAATTATTACTTTTTGTTCGATACAAGCTTTTGCCAGACCTTTCATCAAACCTTCGATAACTTTGGCATCAATCTTATTCGTATCAATCGTATTGGAAATGGAAATTGTTTCTGCTCCCAAACAAACAGCATCATCAGCGACCATTGCTAGAAGGTCGTAGCCGAGAGTATTATATTTTCCAATTCTTTCTGCAATTTCAATTTTAGTTCCCACGCCGTCATCACACTGAACCAAATAAAATTCTCCCATATCGATAAGTCCGGCATAAGAACCTTCATCAATAACAGGTTCACCAATCATTCCTTTTCGTGATGAAAAAGTCGATTTAGCATATTCGTAAGCTATTTTGGATGCTCGATCTCCAGCTTTTATATCTACACCAGCGTTTTTATAATCATCCATTCAAACTCCTTTTTTGAAACCACCAACCTTCGTAAAACTACGGCAAGGCAAGCGAATTTACACAAATTAACACTAATTGTTTTTTGCAACGAACCCGCCTTCGTTATACTTCGGTCTTCACGATGTTACGCCCAGACAAGTCGTCGTGGCAGGCAAAACTAATAAAACTAACAAAATAATTTACCACAGAGTTCACCCCGATACATTCATTCCTTCTTACGGGGCAGGCAGAGAGCACCAGTCTTCGCCAAGGCTACGCCGGGCAGGCGGAGAGCACAGAAATTAATATTCAATCTTCAATATTAAATATTCAATTCTTCTTCGTGTTCCTTCGTGGCTAAACTCCTCTAATAATCCGTTTCTGGCAACTCCTGAATTTCCTTGGATTCTGTACCCTGATAGATGTCGTGTACTTTACCTTCTCTTATAGCAAGAGCAGAAACAAGCTCCAATTCTGCCTTTTCATGGAACTCTCTTATATTCTTAACACCGCATGTTGACATTGAAGATTTGATTTTTATTAATGTTTCATCCAGATTATCTCGGAGTCTTCCGGCATATTCCACTAAACCTTCCACTCCTTCAATGAATTTAGCTTGATTATATCTTTTTAATTTCCAGTCACAAGCACGGGCAGAACCTTCTCCCCAGTATGGTTTCATCACACGATTATTCACAACGATTTTCTCGGTGGGAGATTCTTCCATTCTGGCAAAATAGCGTCCCATCATCACATAATCTGCTCCCAGAGCCAGCGCGATTGTAATATCTTTCGTACTTGTAACTCCTCCATCAGCAACGATTGGAATATATTTTCCACTTTCTTTAAAATATTTATCACGTTCTTCTGCAATATCAATAATGGTCGTAGCCAAACCACGTCCAGTACCTTTCTGTTCTTGAGTGATACAGATCGAACCACCACCCATTCCGACCTTTACTGATCCGGAACCGGAATCAACTAAAAACCTGAAACCTTCTTTTGTGATGATATTTCCACCAATAACAGGAATTTCGGGGTAATTTTTATTTATCCATTCAATTGTATCTTTCTGAAAAATCGTGTAACCGTCAGAAGAATCAATCGCCAGTACATCCACTTCGGTTTCAACAAGTTTTGGAACTCTTTCCTTAAAATCATGTGTGTTAATAGCAGCAACTGCCAGCAGCCTTTTCTTTTCATCATGAACTTCCAGCGGATTATTGAGCTGGTCATTAATATCTTTGCGGAAAATCATATAGAGAAGCTTTCCGTTATTATCAAGTATCGGAAGAACCGATTTATGACTTTCCAGAAGAACACGATTGGCTTCTTTAAGGTCAGTTATATTGGTTCCAATCTCAATATTTTCTTTCGGAATCATTCTGTCTTTTACAAGGTAATCTTTATGAAGAGAGATATCATAATCCCATTTTGAAATTAATCCAAGGAATATCTCATTATCATCTACAACGGGAAAAGTTGAATGACCTGTTTCTTTACGAATTTTATACATTTCCTTAACAGTCATATCAGGTTTCATAGTTTTGGGTTTAACAAAACCTGCTTTATGATTTTTTATTTTGAAGATCATTTTTGCCTGAGATTCAATGGATTGCGAACAGAAGATAAAAGCTGTTCCACCAAGTTTTGCTAATTCAATTCCCATTTTCGCACCTGATACAGACTGCATCGCTGCAGAAACGATGGGAATATTCAAATAATATTTTTTTTCATCCTTTTCTGAATAAACAAGTTGTGTTCGCAAAGAAACTTCTTCCGGTACTGTTTTTTTACTACTTAAACCGGGCAACAGGCGAAATTCCATCAAAGTTCTGGAAGGTTCAAAATTTACATTTTTTGCCATAAAATCTCCTTTATTGAATATTTGCTATTGAATATTGAATATTTGTCATTTAATTTATCCTCACTGTTTTTCTGGAAGAGAAGAAAATCGCTGTTAATTCGTTAGCTTCTTTAATTAAATTGGATACTTGAGATTCTGTCATAAGATTTTCTTCAAGAATAAATTCTAACCAATCCCGATTTATCGGGACATCCATTTCTTCTAAAACAATACTGATTTTTGAAATAAAACTCGCTTTTGATTGAGCTAAACATACTGCACGATAATTTGCAGCAACTGAAGTCGAACATCTTATCAACTGACCGGAAATGTGTTGAGCTAATTTTGTTTTTGGTAGCGATAATGATAATTTAACACATCTATGTGCAAATGTTTTTGTTCTTTCTTTCAATTCTTCTTTATTCACTATTTTATATTTAAATTTTCAATTTATATCCTTATCTTCACTTCATCAATTGTATATTTTTTCTCACAATATACACACCGCACTTTTGGTGGTTCATTGTCTGTAATTTTAAATTTGGAAGGAATATCTTCCATACTTGTAATGCATTGTGGATTCGGACAAACGATTAGGTTTTCGATATATTCCGGCATTTCCAATGATACCTTCTTAACAACTTCAAAATTTTTGATGATGGTCAGAGTTGCTTTGGGAGCGATGAGAGCAATACTGTTCACCTCATTATGAGATAATTCCCTGTTTTCTATCTTTATGATATCCTTTTTCCCAATTCTTTTACTTGCCAGATTCATCCCGATCATCACTACATCTGAACCATGCAAACTAAGAATATCCGCAACTTTCAGAACTTTCCCGGCTGTGATATGATCAATAACCGTTCCATTTTTAATAGCATCAACTTTCAGTTGTTTCACTTTTCACCTCCCAGAAGAGTAGTAAAAATCGCCTGACGCATAAATACTCCATTTTTCGCCTGCTGGAAATAATAAGCATAAGGCGTATCATCGACATCAGTTGAAATCTCATCTACTCTGGGAAGAGGATGAAGAACCTTGAAATTGCCTTTCACATTCTTCAGCATGCTTTTATTGATAATATAAGAACCTTTAACCTTTTCATAATCTTCCGGGTCGGTAAACCTTTCCTTTTGAATTCTTGTAACATACATCAGGTCTAATTTGTCAATAATCTTCTCAATATCACGAATTTCTTCAAATTCGATGTTCTTTTC
>DAOVQH010000183.1 GCA_030628755.1 Candidatus Cloacimonadota bacterium
ACTCTGTTATACCATTTACCCAATTATTTAAAATTAGATTTTCACCATCAAAATCAATTGTGCTTGTTTGAAGGTTCCATCTGAATTCATTTTGCAAAATTGGGTTAGTAATATCTTCAGCGTCATAAGTTAGAATTCTATTACTCCGATTATCAGCAATGACTAAATTATTGCCTAATAAATTACAATTTATGGAACCAAAACCAACTCCCCGGTTGTTATTAAGTGAATGCACATAGAATTCATTTACAATAATTGGATTATACGGATCGGAAAAATCAATGATGAAATAACCGCTCGCAGATCCGTACCAGCCTAGATTATAATAACCGGCATAAAGTACATTTTGGAAAACATTGAGATCATGAATTTCGTAATCCAATGGAATGTAGGAGATTGATTCAGGATTTTCCAGATCACTGATGTCGTAAATCTCGATGCCGTTAATATTGTTGTAAGGATCATAAAGGGTGGCAAAAAGTAAATCCTCTTTAATTTGGTAGTTAACAACTTGATGTGAATTATAAATGTAATTTATATAAACTGGATTGGCGGGATCGCTGATATCATAGAACCTGACAGTATATATTCCATTTTTGAAAAATAAATGATCTCCGATTATTTTGGTTTGATAATTTTCTGCAATAAGTGTATTAATTAATACAGGAGATTCAGGATTGCTTACATCGTATATTTTTATTCCCACAGAAAAATTTGAACCTGTTCGATACGATAAGTATACAAGATTGTTGATATAAATTATATTCGTTCCCATTTCATCACCAGTAAGATAAATTGGTTCTGTCGGATTGTTTCTTTCATAGATGCCAAGACCATTTATCATATCAGCATAATAAATATAATCATCGGTAAAATCAAAGCCTTCAACATAGGAAAACTCATCAAAATAACGATAGACTTCATAAGGATTGATGCTGTCATCCATATCAACAACCTTCAATCCGTAACTCCAATCTATTAAGTACAGGATTTCGTCTTGAATTGCATAATGAACAGCTTCTCTTGGAGTAGAATATGTATTTACTAACACAGGATTATTTATGTCTTCAATATCATACATAGAAAATCCAGAAAAAATTCCGCAGAGATACAGAATATCATTTTGTATGGAAATATTGTGGGGTAATAAAAAATTAGGATTCATAGCAATAAAACTTGGGCTTGTTGGATCACTGATATCAATTACAATTATACCTGTCCAATCCGCAATGTAAATTTTATCATTATGTACTGAAAAAGAGTCTAAATTATAAAAATCGTCTATATATTCACCCAATAAAACAGGATCATTGATTTGGCTTATATCAAAAATTTTTATCCCATCTTCAACCATTAGATACAAGAAGTCCTCAATGATCTCTGCACGTTCTACATAATAATCTGTATCGATAGAAACTATTTGTACAGGAGAACTTGCATTTGAAACATCAATTATTTCGAATCCATTAGAATAAACAAAAACTGCTTGATCTTCATTAATATTAACATGATGGACCTCCTCAGTGGAAAAATAAGTATTTATTATAATGTTACTTAAATCATTATAATCAATTAATTTTAAGCCATTATCATCACAGACATAAGCAATCGAATCTTTAATGGCAATATTATTGATATGAAGAAAATCGTATAATTCTTCTATAATGAAAGGATTCTCAGGATCTGAAATATCTACTAAACAAACACAATTTAGGGGGGTCGGTTCATCAGTACCTATAATCGCTAAATTATTATCAATTTCTATCCAAGATGTAAAATTATACAACGATAATTCTGAAATCTTATGAAAAATAGCGTAACTTTGCGATGATATGATTATTATCACCATTATGAAAATTAATTTTTTAAACTTCATATTCTACTCCTCTTTTAAATTGCCTATAACGATCTGGCTGTGCCACGAAGAGCGAAACGAGTTTGCGGACAGCCTTGTTACACACAAATTCTATTAAAAAACAAACAGTCTTGAAGTATTCACAGTCTGATAATAATCTATTTTAACAGAAGACATTTCTTAACAACTTTAGATTTTCCGTTAACACTTAATTTGAAAAAATAAATACCTGAACCGACCGATTTATTTGATTTGTTTACTCCGTTCCATACAACTAAATGACTACCTTTATCAAATTCATTATTAACAATTTCTTTTACTTTCTGACCCTTTATGTTAAATACTTCGAGTTTTACATCAGCATCATTTAAAATTTCAAACGAGACTGTTGTAGAAGGATTGAATGGATTCGGATATACACTTAGATTCATATTTGGATTAGCAATATTCTCATTGGATATCCCGACAAAATCTGATAAATCAATTTTTTGAACATAGTAATTTCTTTCATATTCACCTTCCATCGGTTTATAACCGCAAGATAGCAAAAGATATGCATTTTCATCTACAAATTCAATATCTTTAATAGCTTCCATATGTGGTCTATCCATTATAGTCTCAGTAAATTCAGGAACAAGTTGGTTTCCTGCTTCATCATAAATTGTATATGAGAAGCGATTTTCATAATTAGCGAGCCTGCTGTTGATAAAAAACAGAAATTTTTCACTTTTGTTATAGATGTGTAATGTTCGGACAATCGGATTGTAGGAAGTGAAGCTGAAGCTATTTTCCTCAATGAAATTGTGATCATAATCAAATTGATGAACATTAATTGAATCAGGATAATTGAAACCTGTAAGATAAAAAAATTCTTCTGAAAATATTGGGTTAAGGCACCGATAATCATCTATATATATAACCCATGGTTCTTCCCAAACAAGGTTGCCTTCATGAAAATAGTGAAATTCTCGTTCTGACGTTATACCATCACGAGTTAACACAAAAAAATCATCTTCATTGCCGTAAATTTGCATTAGATCACTATTATCAGCTAAAAGAATTTCTTCTTCATAAGTTCCGTCTTCATTGATTTTTCTACTGTATACTTCATCTCCGCATCTATAATGAAGATTGTTGCCTTTTACTTGCGGACTATTGTAAGAAATACTACCGCTAACATCCCAAAAAACAGCTTGATCCCAGATTAATCCGTTTTCATCAAAATACATTAATTCTATTCGTCTGCCGCCGGGCCAAACTCCAAGGTTTGTCATAGCATAGAATAGATGACCATTGTAGAAAGAGGCAATTCCGGTAATATAGCGATAGCCGGAAATAATGGAGAATTGTTCTGCTGAACTCCAGAGTGGCTCACCGGATAAGCTGAATGCATTTATCGAGACAGTATCTTCTGTATTACCAGTATAGTCTATTTTGTAAGTATAGATCACATTATCAGAGATTGTGAAATTCGTTTCATCTTCGATTAAAACAGAACCATTTGTTTCATATTGAGGCTCACCATCTTCGTTAAACAGTTGGATCATAATGGAATTTCGCACAGAAGAATACCAATAAGCAGCAACACCTTCCGTTCGTTTTACCAAATTAGGATATATCATTTCATATTCAATTTCACGAATTGTATTAATTTCGGTAACAGCATCCTGTTTCCTCAGCGTAGAAATAGTTTTTAATTCACCTTGAACGATTCCGCTCATACTAAATCCATTTTCGATGTAATATTTGTCACAAAACCATGCAGTAATCAGATCTTCGGGAAGATAAAAAATTGGGTCACTTGCACCTGAATCATTTATTTCTATTAGATAATTTTGGTATTCATCATCTTCAGTATATCCCGAAATAGAGATAAAGTCTTGGTCTTGATCATAAGCTAGAATGTATGCGTAAACTAAAGTGTTGATAGTGCTTTCTGCTAATACGTTTCCTTCATAATCACATTTTTGCAATTCTATTATACCTTCAGATTCATCACTAATGCAATAGAAATAGTTTTCACCATCAAGAATAAATTTGTAATAATTATAATTTCCAAGGGAACAGATTACTATTGGATTTTCTCCGGAAAGAGAATTCCCATCCAAATCAAAATACCACATTTTTAATTCATTTTCATCATAGTCATTGAATATAACATAGAAATCGTTGTTCATAAATTTTCCATAAATACTATTAGTTAATGAAAAAGATTCTGAAAGATAGATTAATTCACCGGTATCTTCAAACTTCATAAAGTAAAGACTATTAGAAATTTCAATTAAGACATACAATTGATTATCAATAAATTTCTTAATAAGAATTTCGTAATTATTTGATTGGATAGGAAGTTCAATCAAACATAAATTATCCCAAATTTCTAAACCTTGATCATCATAATAAGTTCCACAAAGATAGCGGATAGATTCCCTATTAATGATTTTAAGCTGAATGATTCCACCATTTTCTAAGGGCAGTAATTTATCATCGTAAGATCCCTCATACTCTTTTTCCCATAAAACAGAGCCGGAACTATTAATTTTATAAAGCTTTCTACCTGCACGATTTAAACAGAATACTTCAATAAAACAACATTCATCAGTAGATTTGATAATATCAGTTTCAATTATAAAGCTTTCACTCTCATCTATTGTTAACGGATCCTGCCAGATAGGAACTCCTTCGTAATCTGTTTTCTGTAGTTTGAGTTTTCGTAATCCCTGGTCAAGTTCTACCCATGTAATGTAAAGATTATCTGCATCGGTTTTTGCGGAATGTGTACTATAAATAAAATTTCCTTCATAAAGGGGAGAACCATTTTCCCAACAAACATTTGCAGCCAGAATTGTAACTGCAAATACTAACAGCATAAACATTGAGTATTTTTTCATCTTTTCCTCCGTTTTTTTCTTTACAGTATATACATGTTGTGGCTAACTGTTTTGCGTATGCTGCGGGAAACCGCAGATACGCTTGTAGCAGCAGCATTCAATTTTATTTCAACAACAAACATTTTCTCACAGCTTCGGTTTTGCCGTTTACGTTCAATTTATACAGATAAACTCCCGAACTTACAGGTTTTCCCGATTCATCATCTCCATCCCACACTTCCGAATGCTGACCTGCTGAAAGCTGATCGCTGACAAGCTGTTTAACTTTCTGCCCCTTAATATTATAAATTTCAAGCTTTGCGTTCTTTGCGTCCTTTGCGAGAGAAAAAGAAATCGTGGTTTTAGGGTTGAACGGGTTAGGATAGTTGGTTAATTGGCATTGGGTATTGGGTACTTGGTTTTGGGTAACTTCAACTGTCTCAAACATTTGAATCAGTACCTGCGTGAACTGCTCATCGAAAACTTCTACTTGATATTCGATAACATCTTCGTAAAACACGCATTCAGCATAAACATCGTAAATACCGGCAGGAAGTTTGTATTGGAAATTACCCAAACTATCAGAAAAAGTGAATTCTCCCGGTTCATTATTGATATTTATTAGCACATAATCTACAGGTTCTCCAGTTGATGGATTGTATGTATAACCCTCGATACCACCAAAAGCTGGTGAACCGAACTCATAAGGACCGATGTCAATGATGGTACTTCCATTTCCATCTCCATCCCAGACACGATGGTTGTAATCCATATCAAATGGATAATAATAACCAAGAGTATCGAACCCCGCATCTATTGCCAGGCT
>DAOVQH010000185.1 GCA_030628755.1 Candidatus Cloacimonadota bacterium
GCTGGCTCGATTTTAATGTTTAGGGTATTTTGTAATTGACCATAAATTGTCTGAATTTTCCTTTTAATAGCTTCGTGTGTTACAGTATATTTACGGTCGTCTATATAATAAAAGGACTTGTTTGTAATAGTTAATTCTCGACATTTTTTTAAATCGTCATGTAAATTATTAGTTCTATTCTTTAAGAAATCATAAAATTGTTTACACTCTTTTTCATCTAAATTAATAATTTTTTCTGCAATCTCATTTATAAATTCAATCAAATCTTCTGAAATTTCTTCATCCATTGAGATTTTATAATAATACTCATTGTGTATCCTTTCTTGTAAAACTAATGCGCTTAAAGCACAATTATTCATAATGATATCTTTTGCTTCTTCATGTTCAAAATCATTAAATAATAAAAATCTAAAAACTTTATCAAAAGTAAATCTATCATAAATTTCATAGTTTTCTTTAAGATAATTTTCTAAAAATATTTCTTCCATTATTCTAAATACTTAAAACTTAGATTTAGCCTGCTTTTTTTAGCTTGTAAATCAAGACTAAAGATATTGTTGACTTCTATTCCTAAAGGAGTTAGAAAGATTCTATCGTATTTCCCATTGGACTTTATTCTTTCAACTAACCCTAATTCCATACAAAAATTATAGGTAAAATTAAGCAGTTCATACATTGTTCTTTTTTTGTAAGAAACACCAAACAAACCATTTACCAAATCTAATTTTTGTTGTTCGAATTCCTTTACATTTGGTATCCACTCGCCATTTGTAACTTCAATAAATCTTAAGAACCAATAAATATTAATTTTATGAACAGTCCAATTTCCATTCGTCAAAATTTTTAGCAATAGTCTTTTTTGTTCATTCAATAAATCTATTGATGGAAGCTGTCGTGGGCTTGAGTTAAATATTATTGGATTGAAGTTACTAATATACTCTTTTCCATTTATTATAATTGATAAATTGCTTCCATCATGTTCTATCATTTCAAAATCCAAAGCTAATCTCATATAACATTTAAAATTGGTTGTATTATATGAATTAAAATATTTAGCTAATTCTAAAATTGTTAAGGTGTCTTTTTTTAAATCAAAAAAAGGTTTTAGTATTTTATTTAACCATCTTAAATAGCAAATTGTATAAGTTTTAGGTTTGGGTAATGCTAATCCGAAACTTAAACTTAATCTTTCTAATGTTTCAGTATATAAAATCTTAACTTGATTTGTTGAATACGTTCGAATTAAAATGTCGTTGTTATTTCCAAAATTATTAATTATTTGTTTATTCATTTTTTTCGTTTCTGAAGCGTATAAAATACAATAATCAGTTTTATCTGAGAATTTAACATTTTTATAGTTAAGTATTTGATTAAAACAATATTCTAATTTACTTTTTGAATTTAAAATTGTTTCTAATTCAACAATTAGCTGATTTTTATTAAAATCTTCGACAACAAAATCAATTCTTCCAAAATCAGTTGTAATCTCTTGTCCTTTTTTAGATGCTATGGTGAACTCCAACGATTTCCCCAAAAAGTCTAAATTATTTAGTAGAGTCCATTGAACTAATGCTTCATTCATACTATTTATCCTAGATTATCAAAACCAATTTGATTTTCTGTTCCATAATCTTTCAATTGCCAGTAAGGAGGAGAAGTAATAATTAAATGTACTGAAGAGTTCTTAACTTCAGTCATATTTCTTGAATTGCCTATAATTATTTTATGTTTGGACTGCATATTTTATTTTTCTTCTATATATTTTTTTAAATTAAAATCTTCAATTTGTTTTTTTATATTTGGTAATAACTGTCGAGTAATTTTTATCTTCATTGATTGAACTTTGCTTTCGGTGTTGTAATAATCATCGATTACTTCAGCGTTATCGTGAATAAAAGAAACAAGATTCTGTAATTCAGCAGGAATTTCCAAAGTTACAGTTACTTTACTTTTTACAACAAATTCTTCTACTTTTTTACTTAATTCTTCAAGACCCTTTTCATATTTAGCTGATATAAATACACAATCAGGATATGCTATAATCAACTGCTTCTTAAGAAATAAAAAATGATTTCCGCCAACTTTATCGATCTTATTGAAAACAACCAGGATATTTTTGTTTTCTACTTTTATCTCTTCCAGAACTTCATAAACAGAATCCATTAATTCAAGTACATTGAGATGAGACACATCAACAACATGGAGAAGTAAATCAGCTTCCAAAACCTCCAAAAGCGTCGAATGAAAAGAAGTAACAAGTTTGTGGGGTAATTTCCTGATAAAACCAATAGTGTCAGTAATAACTAATTTTTCGGTCTTTTCCAAACTCAGGGAACGTGTTTTGGCATCCAGAGTCGCAAATAGCTGATCTGCTGTATAACGATCTTCATGAGTTAGTTTATTAAAGAGAGTTGATTTTCCAGCATTTGTATAACCTACCAATGCTATTGAAATTATATCTTTCCGTTTTTTTCTTTTCGTTAAGGAAGTATTCTCTATGGATTTTAATTTCTTTTTTAGAATTGCTGTCTTTTTGTGAATTCCTCTTCTATCAACTTCAATTTGCGTTTCACCCGGTCCTCTAAAGCCAATACCACCGCGGATACGTGAAAGATGTTTCCATAATCTTTTCAATTTTGTATATGCATACTCTAATTGTGCCAGTTCAACCTGAAGTTTTGACTGTCTGGTGCGTGCATGCCTGGCGAAAATATCGAGGATAAGCTCAGTTCTATCTACAACATTACAACCGGTAAAATCAGAGATATTTCGTGATTGGGATGGCGAAAGGTTATTATTAAAAATTAGAGTGTTTACTTTAAATTTTTGTGCTAAGGATTTTATTTCCTGCAGTTTCCCTTTTCCAATATATGTTGAAGTACTTGGTTTTTTAAGAGTTTGGATAAATGTTCTTATAACTTCAACTTCAGCAGTATTTGCAAGATGGTTCAACTCATTCACAGATTCATTATAATGTTCTCTGGAGTCTTTACTCCAATGAACACCAACCAAGAACACTCTATCTTTTCTATCTTGCATATATTATGATTCGTAAATTAATACTTTCTTATTATTTTTTCGCCACTTGAGAAATTCTTCCTTTATTTCCATTTTCCAGATGGTTTCTTTATTCTCGTTTTCAAAAGTAAGAATATTCAAATAATGCATTCTATCATCTTTTCCTCGAAAGCTCTTTTGTGGCAGTTCAACGATTATTTCATTATCTTTTTTCAGAATAGTAACTTCGTTAATGAAAATTCCTGGTACAATTTCGATAACAGCTCTGGCTTCAACAATCCCTGAACTCACATCCCTGAATTTAATTTTCATCATGTCCTCTTATTTATCTGTCCTATCTCTTCAAGCATCTTTTGGAACCAAGGTCTATCCGTATCAAAAGGTTTCCCACCTTTTATTCTGTCAAATTCAATACATCGCAAAACATTATTCTTCTCTTCATCGATTCCAATCACTCCACTTTCTTTACTTAAACCACATTGAACTGCCATATCAGCAGTATTGAATATCAGTTTTAGGTCTTTCTTTCGTGGAGCTGCAGACCTGGCAAAATATCCACTTTTTTGAACGAGAACCTTCTCAGCTTTTAACATTTTGGAAAACTTTTTTGCAAACCACTGCCCTGGATTTATATCATCCAGACAAACATGTCCGAAGGCATCCCGAGGAACTTTTTCTTCATTTGCTTCCATTTCTGCAACAATGCTTTCTACTCCTGCACCCTCGCTCAAGAAAATGTTTACTCCATCTTTTTCGTCCATTTTTTTATTCAATCTTTCTGCTTCACTTTTAATATCGAATGTCATTTCAGGAATATAAATCGCATCGATATCCCAGCGGTCTTTCGTCAGTAAAATATCAGGTAAGAATTTCTTCTTTCTCAATCTACGTCGATATTCACGTGCTGTGGCTGCTGTTAACCATCCGCAATTTCTTCCCATTACCTCATGAATGATCAACTGACGCGAGCTCGTAGTATTTTCATTTGCAACATTTTCAAAAAAAACTGCTCCCTGACGTGCTGCAGTCCAGGCTCCCATGGTTTGTCTTATTGGATAAACATCATTATCAACGGTTTTTGGTAATCCCACAACAGTAAGTTCATATCCTTTTTTAGTTAAATACCCGGCAAGTTCTGCTGCCATTATATTGGTATCATCTCCACCAATAGTATGAAGGATAGTTATTTCATCTTTTATTAATTGCTCTGCTGCTACTTGCATAGGATTCTCACCCTTCTTGATATATCCTTTTTTAATACAGTCTTCAGTATTGGTCAATTTAACCCGGCTATTACCAATTACACTTCCTCCATAAGAATACAACAGTTTTGCATTTTTCCTGACTTTTTTATTTACCAAAATACTTTTACCAAGAAGCAAACCTTTATATCCATTAAGATACACAATTATTTCAGCATTAGGTACAAATTCTGTATATTTAATGATCAATCTTCCTAGAGCAGAAGATAAGCATGGAGCAATTCCACCAGCAGTTAGAATCCCTATTTTTACTTTTGCCATTTTTCCTCCAGATAAACATTATAATTCTTATAACAAAAAATCGTTTATGTATATTTTAATGACAAGCTTTTTCTGTTTTTTTTATAATAAAAAAAACCCGAGTCGGGTTATATTAACTCGACTCGGGTTTTACAACCTTGACCTTGAAAAGGTTTACCACGAAAATGGGGTTTATGAGACTTCTCTACCTGCTGAACCCATGGCATGCCACATCATACCGACATGGTGTGATCGCCATGGCATGCTTTTCAACGGTTTCCTGCTAATTCCAACCATTGAAAAGGTCTACCTGGAAGAATTTCTCTGTTTGTAAACCTTTTCAAGGTTTTCGATATATTTCCATTTCATTTTTTATTATCCTTTTTCTGTCATTCCCGAGAAATCGGGAATCCATGAAAAATAACAATCCCTGATAGATTCCCACTTGCGTGGGAATGACATTTTATAAGAAACTTCGGAAGTTTTATTATCGGTCATGAAAAACTACTTACCTGAATACTATCCATTTATTCTGCTGTTATACGATAAAATTTCTTCGCTTCTACAGGTACTGGTAGAATAGCTTGACCGGTGTCTGTAACAGTCGTCTCAAGTAAGTTAAATGAACCATAAGGATCATCGCAACTGTATATTTTGTATTCATACCCTTCATTGTTCCATGAAATTCTTATGCTATCTCCATTAGCTATAATTTCAATTTGTACATTCTCAGGTGTATCAGGTATAAATAAACATATATCGTCTGCATCTCTGGGTTCAATTTTAAAGTTACTGTAGGTATAATTAACTACACCAGTAATGTTGTAAAAAACACCTTCTGTAGGAGAATATGCATACATCTGATCATCAACTCTGATTTCCCCTGAACAGTCATCTAC
>DAOVQH010000261.1 GCA_030628755.1 Candidatus Cloacimonadota bacterium
ATTTCAGAGAAGCTTGAGTCGATCTGCAGGTATCGAATTTAATACGGCTTCGCTTCTAATGATAGAAATATGACAAATTTACATAGGCAATATCACATAACAACATTGTTTCTTACGAGATAGATAGCTTCGCCGTTATTCTATGATAGAAAGAGATTTCGTATTAGGTGAGAAAGTGGAGCAGAAGCTCCATAATTTATTTCCGTCCTAAGCGGAAGATTAGGACGGAGAGAAGAATATATAATTTCAGTATCCACACTATTCCTAAGCTTTAAACTTCCGAAGTCTTATTCTAAATCTTTGTATGTAAGGATTTTCTTGTTTTCGTTAAGCCAGGAATGTTTTACTTCTCCCACAAATATCGTATGATCTCCGCTTCTGATCTGAGTTGTAATTTCGCATTCAAAGTTTGCAACTGAGCCTTTTAAAATGGGAAGCTGGCATAATCTTCCTTTAAACCAATCTAATTTCATAACTTCGAGTTTATCGATATCTCTCCCGGATTGAGTTCCACAGAGTTTTACTTCCTCTACCATATCTTTCGAGGGGATACACAAATTAAAGTATCTGAAGTTTTGAAGACATTCATGAGAATATCTTGTATGTCCAACTGAAATTGCCAGCATTGGAGGTTTAATCGAGGTTCGCATAAACCATTCCATGGTCATCAAATTCACTTTTCCTTTTACATCCTTTGTTATAGCAAGAGCAACTTTAGCAGGATGTTTTGTAAAACTTATGGCTTTTTGAAAATTTGTACTTTTCATATTTTCTTTCATATTCATATTTAAAACAAAATCTATGCTTTTTATTTGTCAAATAATTACTCATAATTTCTAGAAAAATATTATTGACTTTGAAACTGTAGATTTTAATTTGCCAAAAATGAATTAATGGGAGCCAGTTATGAGGAAAGTTTTTACTATATTTTTCATTGCAAGTTTAATTATTTCTGGATGTGCAAAGAAGGCAAAAATAAAGGAAGGTGTTACTGAGGTTATTTTCTGGCAGGCAATGGGCGGTCCGCTCGGCGATGCTTTAGAATTGCTTGTTAATGAATTTAATGAAACACATCCTGATATACACATAACATCGATTAATATGGGAAATTACACAGCACTGTCTCAGAAGTTAATGGCTTCCATTCAAACTGGTAACCAGCCCAATGTAGCGCAAGCGTATGAAGCCTGGATAGCTAATATGATGGAGGGTGATGTAATTGTTCCCATACAGGATTTTATCGATGCTGATCCGGAATTCGGTGAAGAGGAATTCGATGATATTTATCCTGTATTTATCAAAAGCAATACGATCGATGGGAAACTGGTTTCGTTCCCGTTCAATAAAAGCGTTCGGGTTCAGTATTACAACAAAGATATTCTATTCCAGAATGATCTTGACCCCAATAAACCGCCAAAGACCTGGGACGAATTCAGGGAATATTGCAAAAATCTGACTAAAGACCTGGATGGTGATGGTAAAATAGATCAATATGGTACAACGATGAAAATCAGTGCCTGGCAATTTGAAAATCTTCTCCTGCAGGCTGGCGGGGAAATTATGAATGAAGATAATACAGAACCATTATTCAATAGTAAAGCTGGTATTCAGGCATTGGAATATCTGGTTAATATCCTGAATGTAGATAAAACTGGTTATCTTTCCCCTGGTTTTGAAGGACAAAGAGATTTCACAGCAGGGAAGTGTGCATTTTATGAAGACTCAAGTGTTTCCATGGCATACATGCTGAGAACAGGGATCGATTTTAATTTTGGTATTTCTGCTATTCCGATTAAAAAGACAAGGAGAAATATCATCAGTGGTACAAATGTGGTTATTTTCAAAAGTGAGGATAAAAAGAAAGAAAAAGCTGCATGGGAGTTTGTGAAATGGTTCACTGATACTAAACAGACAGCAAAATGGAGCGAACTGACATATTATATGCCTGTAAGAAAAAGTGCATTCCATGAAGAAGCTATAAAGAAAAGACTGGAAGGTAATCCTGAAATTGCTTCGATTTATGATCAGTTGAACTATGCAACCTTTGAACCGCAGATAAGTGAATGGTTTGAGACACGAAAATACATGGAAGAACATGTGATTGAAAAAGTGATTCGAGGAATTTTAACTCCTCAGGAAGCATTAGACAATGCTGCTGAAATGATAAAAAAGAAAATTAGTAAAAGAGATAAATGAGAATGAGTATTAAGATAAAATTTCCTGATGGTTCAGTAAGTAAATATCCAAAAGGTGTTACTCCTCTGGAAATTGCAGAAAGTATCAGTCATGGATTGGCAAAAGATGTGGTTACTGCAAAAGTAAATGAAGAACTGGTAGATCTGAATCACGAGATAAAGGAAGACTCTTCAATCAAGTTAATAAAATTTGATAATGACAAAGGAAAAGAGGCTTACTGGCATAGTACTGCTCACCTGATGGCACAAGCTGTAAAAAAAATCTTTCCTGATGTGAAAGTAGCTATCGGTCCTGCGATTGAATCTGGCTTTTACTATGATTTTGATAAAGAAATTCCATTTACAGATGATGATCTGGTAAAAATCGAAGAGAGAATGAGGGAACTCGCAAAACAAGGCTTAGAGTACAAACGACAGGAAATTTCCAAAAAAGAAGCCATTAAATTCTTTTCTAAAATGAAAGAGAATTATAAGGTTGAGCTTTTAAACGAAATTCCTGAAGGGGAAATAATTTCGTTATATACTCAGGGAAATTTTACAGATCTGTGCCGTGGACCACATATTATTCATACTGGGAAAATTAAAGCTATCAAACTCCTGAAAACTTCTGGAGCCTATTGGCGTGGAGATGAGAAAAACAAGATGCTTCAAAGGATTTACGGAATAAGTTTTCCTTCAAATAAAGAATTGAACAAGTTCCTGCATGACCTTGAAGAAGCAAAAAAGCGTGATCACCGTAAAATAGGTAAAGAACTCGACCTTTATTCTGTATCCGATGAGGTTGGAGCAGGGTTGATATTGTGGCATCCAAAAGGTGCAATGATTCGTTCGATCATCGAAAGATACTGGCTGGATAGGCATTTTAAGGAAGGTTACCAGGTAGTGAACAGCCCTCATATAGGAAAAGGTGAACTCTGGGAAACCAGTGGTCATCTGGAATTTTACAGCGAGAGTATGTACAATCCGATTATCGTGGATGAACAGGAATATTACCTTAAACCGATGAACTGTCCATTCCATATCGCAATATATCAATCCCGGAAGAGGAGCTATCGTGAATTACCAATTAAATATGCAGAAATGGGAACAGTATATCGGTATGAGAAATCCGGAGCATTACATGGACTGATGAGGGTTCGTGGATTTACCCAGGATGATGCTCATATTATCTGCACTCCCGACCAGCTTATTGAAGAGATAGATAAAGTTCTGGTATTTTCTATGGATATTCTCGAAGCTTTCGGGTTCAAGGATTTTCTGATCTACCTTTCTACTATGCCGGAGAAAGCTGTTGGTAAAAAGGAAGATTGGGATAGAGGAATAGAAGCTCTCAGAAAGTCGCTGGATAATCATAAAATTGAATACGAAATTGATGAAGGTGCAGGAGCATTCTATGGACCGAAAATAGACATCTATATCAAGGATGCTTTGAATCGTTCCTGGCAATGTTCGACCATCCAGTTTGATTTCAATCTTCCAGAGCAATTTGGGATGGAGTACATAGGAACTGATAATAAACCTCACCGCCCATTTATGGTTCACAGAGCTTTACTCGGTTCATTAGAAAGGTTTTTCGGAACTCTTATTGAGTATCATGCTGGGAATTTTCCTTTCTGGCTATGCCCAATCCAGGTGGAAGTACTCCCGATTTCCGAACACTTTGAAGAATATGCAGAAAAGGTTAATAAAGAACTTAAAGAAAATGGTATTCGCTCTGAAGTTGACTATAAGAACGAAAAGATAGGTTACAAGATCCGGGATGC
>DAOVQH010000136.1 GCA_030628755.1 Candidatus Cloacimonadota bacterium
AAAGCTCTTTTTAATACCCTGGAAGCCTGGGCAAAAGAAAAAGGGATGGAAGCAGTTCATGGACCTCTTGGTTTTACCGATCTCGACCCTGAAGGAATGCTCATAGAAGGATTTGATGAACTGGGAACAATCGTAACTATTTACAATTATCCCTATTATTCAGAACATCTTGAGAGACTTGGATACAAAAAGGACATTGACTGGGTAGAATTTGAAGTAAAAATTCCCGATAAACTACCAGATAAAATTGAAAAAATTGCTGCGATTGTAAAAAGAAAATATAAGCTACAAGTTTTAGATACAGAAAAATCAAAGGATCTGCTTCCTTACACAAAAGAAATATTCTATGTTATAAATGAAGCATACGAACCGCTTTATGGAGTAGTACCTTTGACTGAAAAACAAATTAATAAATATATTAAGCAGTATTTTGGTATGATCCGACCGGATTTTGTCTCAATCGTTCTTGATGAGCAAAATAAGATAGCGGCATTTGGAATTACTATGCCATCTCTATCAAAAGCTTTCCAAAAAGCAAAAGGAAAACTCTTTCCATTCGGACTTTTCCATATTATGAAAGCTCTAAAGAAAAACAATCGAGTAGATCTATATATTACAGCAGTCAGACCTGACTTGCAGGGAAAAGGAGTTAACTCTCTCTTATTTAATAAACTCTTTAATACATATAAAAGTAATAATATAACCAAGGCAGAAACAAACCCGGAATTAGAAAGCAACACCAAGGTTCAGGCACAATGGAAATTTTTTGAACGAAGACAACATAAAAGAAGACGATGTTATATAAAATACTTAAAATAAGAACCTTCTAAAAATAAGATATTATTATGAAGCAAAAGAGAAATTATCTCAAGAAACAAATTGAAAACAAAAAAGTTGGTTTAGCTTTAGGTTGCGGTTCTGCTAAAGGTTTAGCACATATCGGTGTCTTAAAACTTTTAAAAGAGCTCGATATTAAAATTGATTTTATAGCAGGAACCAGTATTGGAGCTTTTATTGGAGGAGCTTTCGCTGCTGGAATAAGTGTTGAGGAGATGGAGGAGCTTGCTCTTAACATCGATTTGATTTCAACAGTGAAATTATTCTTCCCTGGAATTCCAAAATCAGGAATAGTAACAGGTCGAAAAGTATGGGGATTATTAATATCTCATTTGGGAAATAGAAAAATTGAAAATCTTAAAATCCCTTTTTCTGCAGTGGCAACAGATATTATTTCTGGTGAAGAAAAAATTTTTAAGGAAGGAAATTTAGTAGAAGCCATTCGAGCAAGCATTTCCATACCAATCATTTTTAAACCTGTAATCCATAACAATATTATTCTGGTTGATGGCGGTCTGGTTAATCCTGTACCAATAGATACAGTCCGAAAAATGGGAGCTGAATTTATAATAGCTGTTAATGTCCTATCTTCATCAAAAAACAAAAACCCTCATAAAATCGAGGAAAATAACGATTCTGATGATTCTATAAATTCTTCTGATATTTTATCTGTTTATCATAAAAAAATTGAAAGCCTGATTATCAATCATAAATGGTTAAAGTTTTTCTTAAATCGAAAAGAACATGCTGACCTCCCAGGTATGAAAAAAATATTTGATCAATCTATTCAGATTACACAGGAGAAACTGACTGAACTTTCTTTGAAATTAAATAAACCGGACATTTTGATAGAACCCGAACTTGAATTTGTAAATCGTTTTGATTATTTTAAAGCAAAAAAAATAATTGAAAAAGGTTATGAATCTGCAAAAAATATTATTGAATTTAGAGAAAGCAAAACAAAGAATTTGTCTGATAGTATTGTTCATTTTTCCCGTTTTCAAAAAAAACCAAATTCTATTAATTTTTAAAATTAAAATATGGCACTTAATTCAACTAATCTAAACAAAATTTTGTACAATGCACTTAACTTGCTTTCTAAGGAAAAAAACTATATAAATAATCTCAATGTTTTCCCGGTTCCAGATGGTGATACCGGCTTAAATATGACTCTTACTCTTCAAGGAGCATTAAACAGCTTAAAGAGCTATGAGCTCAAAGATTTAAGCCTTAAATCCTTTCTGAAACATTTTGCATCTGGAATGATAATGAACAGCAGAGGTTGTTCGGGTGTTATTCTGGCTCTGTTTTGCGAAGGAGCAGCAAAATCTATTCAGCGAACAACAGATTCAGAAAATATATCGAATCAGGACATTACATTTGCATTAAGAAATGGCTATGAATTAGCTTACAAAGAAACGTCAGATCCTCAGGAAGGAACGATTCTTACAATGATGAAGGTTCTTGCAGATAATTTTGAAAAAAATGCTGAAACCAATCATCCCAACCCGTTAAATATCATAAAAAGCGTCATACCTGTTTTGGAAGAAACACTGAAACAAACTCCCGAAATGCTTCCTGTCTTAAAAAAAGCAGGTGTGGTCGACTCCGGAGCAATGGGTTTCTTAGTTCTTATTAAGGGAATTGTAATAGAATTAGAATATAATGACAGTATTATAAAACCTTTGATGACAATAGCAAATATCCTGTTAATAAGTAAATATGTCCATTCTTTTGTGGTCAACAAAAAACATGGGAAACACATTACATTGGTAAAAACACTTATATCCAGTTTACCGCTGAAAAACATTACTAACTTTTCTTTAGCTAACATTATAAAATTGTTTGATAATCTCATACAAAAAAAAGATAATCGCGAAATTGCAGAAGCTATTATTCAAAAAAGTGAGAATCTTGTTGAAACTTGGAATGCAAATATCCAGTATAGGTATTGCACAGAATTTATTTTAGAATCGGATAATATCGATAAAATAAATTTGAAATCTCATCTTGAAAAAAGGGGAGACTGTCTGATTGTTATTCAATCGGATAACAACTGTAAAATTCATATTCATACAAATAAGCCAAAATCTCTATTAAAATCGTCTGCAAAATTTGGAAATATTTCATTTACCAAAGTCGATGATATGAAAAAACAACATTACAATCTTATTTCCGAAGACAAGGCATTTTACGAAAAAGATACAGCTTTATTATTAATTGTAAATGGTGATGGTTTCGCAAATATTTTAAAAGGGTTGGGAGCCACTGACATTTTACTTTATAAAAAAGTAAAACCTTCTGTAAGTCATATTCAGAATGCCCTTGTTAAAACCAGAGCAAAAAATATTATCGTTGCTACAGATGATACTGACATTTCGGCCAGTCTTAAATCTGCTATTACCTTATGCAAAAGCAATATCGAACTGATTGAAACGAACAGCATAATTCAGATTATCAGCATGATGTACAATTATTCTGATACAATTGACATTATTCAAAATGCACAAATAATTAGAAACAATTTGGATAATATCAGGTTTTGTAAAATCGCTCAAGCGACAAGAGATTTTGCGGAAGGGCGTATTCCTGTTAAAAAGAAAGATTATTTTACTATCTTTCAAAATAAGATTATTTCTTCTTCAAAAGAGATAAATAAAGCTATTTCACAGGCTATTTCAAATTTAATTGAAAATGAAACTCTCATCACTCTTTATTGTGGAAAAATGGAACCCGGTAGAAAAAGAATTATTTCCAATCTACAATCTAAATTCAAACATATCACCTTCGAATCTTATTACGGCGGACAAGATAAATATAATTATTATATTACATTTGAATAGGAAAATTAAATGAAAAATAAAATTCTACTTATTACAGGTGATAATCTGGGTATTGCCAACGACCAGATAGATTTTAAAGACATTGCTTACCTGAAATTCCCTGTTTTAATTAACGATGAAGAATACCGGGAAAGCGAAGAGCACACCGCTCTTTATCTGATAGAAAGGTTTAAAAAAGAGAAAGTGAGTGCCCACACTCAGGCACTCGTAAAAGGCGACCTGATAAAGATCGTCGAATCAGCTAAAGACCATTTCGATATTATTATTCATGTGTTGATGGGAAGTAATATGTCTGCTGCCACTTTTCAGATGAGTGAACAGGTAAGAAAAGAATATGCAGAAATAATTTCCATTATCAATATTGATACAAAGCAGGTCATTTCTGGCGTCGGTTCAATTCTGCTCAGATTGATCGACCTTTTGAAAACGAGTGATGACATCGAAGAGATAACTGCTAAAATTACAGAAATTACAGCAAGCACATTCACCTATCTCTGTCTGCCCGATCTGGGTTTTCTGCAGCGAGGTGGAAGAATTGGCAAAGCTAAATCCCTGCTCGGATCAATTCTTAAAACAATTCCGGTGGTTGGACTTTTAGGCGATGAAGCAGATCTGGGTATTTTACCCATCGGAAAAGGAAGAACAAAACAAGCTACAAACAAGTTGATCATCGAAAATATCAAACAAAAAATGAAGAAATATAAAATAGAGAAAGTTAAACAGATTATTATTTTGCATGTGGAAGATAACGATTCCCCCGAGCTTAAAGACCTGGAAGCCCAGATAAAAAGGGAACTTAAATTTGAGAGGTTGATAATTGGTCATCCCCGATTTTGTGAAGCTGTTCACACAGGTCCGGGAGCATGGATAGCTACGTTTTCTTTAAAATAAATTATAAATTTTTCGAGTCGTAAGTTTACCCTGTAAGGAAGAATGACTGTATCGGGGGAGTTTGCGACAACGACTCGGGAAAGGAACTTGCTCGACTCTACGCTTCCGTCTTCATTTCATTACGACGAGACAGGTCGCTTTCGAGTCAAAATAAGAAAAAAGGAGATGTTATGGAATTATATAAAACCATTATTCTGGCAATTGCTGCTTATTTTATTGGTTCAATTTCATTTAGTTACATCATAACCAAAAAAACAACAGGTAAAGACATTCGAAACCAAAAAGTAAAGAATGCGGGAGCGTTCAATGTTTTACTGAGTGTGGGTCCTTTGATCGGGATTATCGTGGGATTGTTAGACGCTGTTAAGACCCTGCTGATAATTCTGCTTGCTCAAGCTTTGGGTTTGAATATTGTTCACAGTATCATTGCTGCTTCTTTCGGAATTATTGGTCATTGTTTTCCCATTTATTACAATTTTTATGGAGGTAAAGGAGCAGGTACGGTTGTAGGAATATTGATCTATTACATTCCTGTAGAGCTTCTAATATGCATTATTCCGGCAGCGATAATTGCTTTCCTGATACACAGACCGGGATTTGCACCAGTATTTTTTATACCTTTATCACCTCTTGCTGCTTATATCTCACACAAATCTTTAGCACTGGTAAATGCTTTGATTTACATTGTATTTCTTACCTTCGTGCTCAATGTTGTCATTTACTTTACGAAAAGAGATCAAAAAGTATTTATAGATTAATATAACAATAAATCAAATTCAATAACATCTTTGATCGAACTTGGAAAAGCAAATAATTCTTGACATTAAAATGAAGTAATCCAAGTTTTCCCAGCCTTGTAACAAGGCGTGATATAAAGAGTTATGAAATAGATAGATGAAGTTATTGGAAGGGGACTTGAATGAAAAGAACTTATCAACCTCATAATAGAAAGAGAAGAAATAAACACGGATTTCGCTCCAGAATGGCAACCAAAGCTGGTAAGAAAATTCTTGCCCACAGAAGAGCGAAGGGGAGAACCCGCCTAACCGTTAGCGATTAGATGAGATTTATTACCTCGAAAAGAGAGTACCAGGATATCTATGACACTCATATAAAATCCGAGGGTAATCTCTTTATCTTCCTGAGAAAAAAAATACCAGAAAGCCCTTTCGCAGTTGGAATAGTTGTAAGTAAAAAAATTGGAAAAGCTGTTGTTAGAAATAAAGTAAAACGTCGAATTAAGGCATTTATCAGAGAGAATATTAATTTGCATCCAACCAATGAAAAGATCATTATCTTAGCAAAACCTGAAGCTGGAAATGCTGATTGGCAGGAAATTAAGGAAGATCTGACCGATTTATTTACCAGATAAATTTAGATGAAATTTTTCAATAAATTAGTATTATTAATTATCGGCTTTTACAGGAGATTTATTTCTGTTATTTTACCTCCAAGTTGCCGGTTCACTCCCACCTGCAGTGAGTATTCCCATCAAGCTTTTCAGAAATATCCCTTTTTTAAAGCTTTGAAATTATCTGTCCTCAGAATTTTGAAATGCCATCCATTTCATTCTGGTGGTTATGACCCACTTCCCTAAGGAGAATTTATGGAAAAACGAACTCTTTTAGCTGTACTATTAATTTTAGTCGTCTTCTGGATAAGTAGTGAATTTATCTGGAAAAGTAAAAAAACACAGGTTGAAAAACCTGCAACTGAGATTATCGAAAAACCAGAAGTACAAGTTGAAGTAAAACCTATAAAAGAAATTACTACACAAATTCCTGTAGAACCTGAAAGTGATATTGAAATTGCAGATGACATTACTCTTGAAAATGAATTTTTAAAAGTTTCTTTCAGCAATCAAGGTGCTGTTGTTAACTCAATTCAACTTAAAGAATATTTTCTCTCCGACAAAGAAACATCGGTTGAACTTATCCCGAATAATGAGTCACTTTTAAACACTGAGCTTTTAATGAGTTCAGGGAATATCCTGAATTTAAAAAATATTATATTTCAATTTATTGAGAACCAAGAAGACAATCAAATAACATTTATCTCACAAACTGAAGCTGGGATCATTGAGAAAATATATAAACTCACTGGTAAATACCAGGTTGATCTTGAAATGAGAATTACAAGCTATGAAGATTTTGTGGGTTATAATCTTGGATTAGATAGCGGTATTGCAGATACAGAAGAATATTTGAAAATGAAATCAAGGGAATATAAAGTTGTAGGACAGCTCGATAATGCTATTACTAAATACAGCTTAGCCAAACTAAAAGAAAACCG
>DAOVQH010000193.1 GCA_030628755.1 Candidatus Cloacimonadota bacterium
TATCTCCCTTTCCAGATCCTTTCTGAAAGAAGGTATTTCAAATGTGAGTTTATCTTTTTCTTCAGCCTTAAAACTCAATCCTAACAGCTTAAGATATTCTTTAATTTTCTCATTTGAAATATTGATTGTAAGAAGACTTTTAACGCGTGAAGGACGTAGGGAAACTAATCTTTTCCTAGTTGGATTCGGATATGAATCTAATTTACCTTTAATAAGAGTTCCGCCAGCTAGTTCAAGAATCAACTGACATGCTCTTCGACTCACTAGATCAGCAGTTTCATCAGCTATATTACGTTCAAATCTATAGGAAGAATCAGTTGAAATTTTTAATTTTCCTGCAGTTTTTCTAATTGAAGAATATAAAAAATTAGCAGCTTCAATAACAATATCTGAGGTTTCTTCAGTAATATGTGAATTTTCACCACCTATTATTCCTGCAAGAGCGATTGGTTTTTCTGCATCAGCGATAACCAGATCGTTCTCGTTAAGTTGGTAGATTTCTTCATCTAATGCAGGGAATTTTTCATCTTTTTTTGCTCTTCTCACTATAATTTTTCTGCCATTAATCTTCTTATAATCAAAAGCATGAAGAGGATGACCGAATTCCATCATAGCAAAATTTGTGATATCAACGATGTTGTTAATTGGTCTCAATCCAACAGAAATCAGACACTGCTTTAACCATGCAGGAGATTCTTTAATATTAACTCCTTTAATCATTCTGGCAGTATAGCGCGTACAGAGATCAGGAGCATCATTTTGGAGAATAAGATTATTCTCGATTTTTTCATCACATTCTTTAATTACAATTTCCGGTATTTTCAAAGGAAGATTTAACATTGCAGAAATATCACGGGCTACACCATAAATTCCAAGAAGGTCGGGTCGGTTAGGAGTAATTTCCAATTCAAAACTGGTATCATCAAGATTTAAGTAGGAACCCAGATTCTGACCAATTGGAGCATCATCAGGAAGAACCATGATCCCCTCATGTTTATCGGAAATACCGAGCTCTTTTTCTGAACAGATCATTCCGTAAGATTCTTCACCGCGCAATTTGACCTTTTTAATTTTAAATTCACCAAGTCTGGAACCCACAGGAGCAAAAGCTATTTTTTGACCCACAGCACAATTGGGAGCTCCACAAATAACCTGTTTTACTACATCTCCATCATCAACATGGCAGATTGAAAGATGATCCGAACCAGGATGTTTTTTCTTACCAATTATCTTCGCAACTTTAATCTGATTTAATTCTTCTCCAAGTTTTTCTATTGCTTCAACTTCAATTCCAGCGAAGGTTATTTTTTCCTGAAGTTCTTCAGTAGAAAGATTAAAATCCACATATTTTTTTAACCATTTATAACTAACATTCATAATAATTCCAATTTAATCTAAAAACAAACAAAAGATTAAAACTGCTTTAAAAATCTAATATCATTTTCAAAGAGCATTCTCATATCAGGAATTTTATACTTAAGCATTGCAATTCTATCGATTCCCAACCCAAAAGCGTATCCTGTATATTTCTCTGAGTCGATTCCAAGAATATCAAAGACATCAGGATCTACCATACCAGCACCACCCATTTCCAACCAGCCACTTCCTTTACAAAGATTACACCCTTTCCCATAACATTTCACACAAATAATATCTATCTCTGCACTGGGCTCAGTAAATGGGAAAAAGTGTGGTCTAAATCTTGACTCAATTTTTTCACCAAACATTTTCTTAATAAAAATATTCAGAACATCTCTCAAATCTGTAAAAGTAACACCTTCATCAACCACAAGTGCTTCCACCTGGTGGAACATCGGTGAATGGGAAGCATCATGCTCATTTCGGTAGCAACTTCCCGGGGAAATGATTTTTATGGGAGGTTTATGCTTTTCCATTACCCGAACCTGAACTGTTGAAGTCTGGGTTCTTAAAAGCACGTCATTATCAATATAGAAGGTATCTGATAAATCTCTTGCTGGATGATCCGGAGGTGTATTCAAAGCATCAAAATTATGAAATTCGTCCTCAATATCCGGTCCTTCTGCTACTTCAAAACCCATTGAGATAAATATATCTTCGATCTCCCACCATACTTTCGTGATTGGATGAAGACTTCCCTTTTCTCTTTTACGTCCGGGCATTGTAAGATCGAATGACTCTGTTTTCAGAGTAGTTTCATATTCCAGTTCTTTTATCTGTTGCTCTCTATTCAAAAGCAATTCAGAAATTTGATTTTTTGTTTCATTCAAGATATTCCCAAAGGATGGTCGTTCTTCTTTAGGTATGGTTCCAATTTTTTGCATAAAACTGTTTAAAATGCTCTTTTTCCCGATATACCGTGATTTTAGTTGTTGAAGCTCATGAATTGACCTGGCTTTTTCAATTTCGGTCTTTGCATCTTCGAGGATTTTACTTATTTCTTCCTTCACTTTGGTTTCCCTTATACTTGCTTTTTAGCAATATCGCAAAGTTTTGAAAATGCTTCCATATCATGGAAGGCTAAATGAGCTAAAACTTTTCTATCAATTTCTACTTCAGCTTTTTTTAAGCCATTTATAAGTTTACTATAACTCAGATCATTCATTCTCGCAGCAGCATTAATGCGTATAATCCACAACCTTCTGAATTCTCTTTTTCTTACTTTTCTATCTCTATAAGCATACTGCCAGCCTTTTTCTACTGCCTGACGAGCTGTTCGGTATAATTTACTTCTCCCGCCAACATAACCTTTAGCTGCTTTTAGATACTTTTTTCTTCTTTTTTTCGCTGCTGGATTATTTACTGAACGTGGCATGATTTATCTCCTTCATATTTTTATTATCTTAAATTCCAAGCATTTTTTTCATTCTTGCTTCATCCGATTTGTTAACAAGATCAGACTTTCTAAGATTTCTTTTGCGTTTAGCATTTTTCTTTGTTAATAAATGCCCAGCATAAGCATGCGATCTTTTGAGTTTACCATTTCCGGTGAGTTTAAACCTTTTCGCTACCGCTCTACGTGTTTTGAGTTTTGGCATGTTTCCTCCTGTGTATATTTACTTCCCTATTTCTTCTTTTTCGAATCTTTCAATAATATTATCAATATCTTTTTTAGGTGATACTATTGTATAAATAGTTCTCCCTTCACTCTTCGTCTGGATTTCAATATCTATCAGCTCTTTTAATTCATCCAACAAGCGTTCTAACAATTTAATTCCTAATTCTTTATGAGCTAATTGTCTTCCCCTGAAACGGACAGTAAATTTTACTTTATTATGCTGTTTTAGAAATTTTAAAGCATTATTTTTTTTGAAGTTGTAATCATGTTCATCTGTGTTGGGTCCAAACTTAACTTCCTTAGTTTGAACGACATGTTGTTTTTTTCGTGAATCTCTCATTTTACGCTCTTTCTGGTAGTGATACTGACCGAAATCCATAATTTTACATACAGGTGGGTTTGCATTGGGAGATATCTCTACCAAATCAAGATCCACTTTTTCAGCTGCTTTTAAAGCTTCAGAGATCGAAACTACTCCAACTTGTTTACCGTCTTCAGAAATAAGTCTAACGGAATTTACTCTGATTTTCTCATTAATTCTTTCTTTGGGTACAACTGGTTTCATTTTCGCTTTACTTCTACTTCTCCAGGCCAAAAAACCTCCTATTCTTTCTTTTTTTATAACAAAAAGCGGATGGAAACCACCCGCTTTTGAATTATACTTTTTAATTAAAATTAAACTGTTTAACCTTACAAGTATTCCTCTCAGAAACCGTAAGGTAGAAGCAGGCAGCTTCTTTTCAACATATATTCAGAATCAACAGCGTTAAAAAGAAATTATTGTTTTTTGAGTCAAGTTTTTTATAGTAAAATATAAACTAACTAATAAATTATATAATGATTTTATTTATTTATATTTTCAATAATACTAAAGAAATATTAAAGATAAAAAAAAAGTGCTTGCCAACTTTCTTTACAAATTTCTTGTTTGATTTAATCTTTTTAAAAAATAAAGTTAAGGAGGAAAAAATGAAAAAGAGATTAGTAGTAACAATTTTAACTGTCGCAATTATTTTATCAGCTTTTACTGTTTGGAGTATGGTTAGAAAATCACAAGCCGATTCTTTCAAAACCTATGCTTCCGGCATTGAATGTAACGCTCAAGGTGATTTCATGCCTGAACCTTTCGAGGAAACTTTTGTTACCCCTTCTACACAAAATGAAAATGATATTCTTTGCAGTATGCAAGGTGATATTTGTCCCGATCCTTGGCCTGAAGAAGAAAAAAAAGAAGAAGATTAATAATTAGGAGGAAAAAATGAAAAGAATACCAATTATTTTCTTAGTAGTAGCTTTTGTATTGTCCGCTCTAAGTGTGTGGAGTATGTTAAAAGATTGCCAGGATACTTCCTTCAAAGCTTATGCCAGCAGCATCGAATGTAACGCTCAAGGTGATTTCATGCCAGAACCTTATGATGACACTTTAATCGCCCCTCTTACACCAAATGAAAATAGTGAGTTACTTTGCAGTATGCAAGGTGATATTTGTCCCGATCCTTGGCCTGAAGAAGAAAAAAAAGAAGAAGATTAATAATCTCCCGTTAGAATATAAATAATAGCAAAAAAAAATAGACAATAAATGGTTGATTTCTTTACCCAATATGGTGCTGCTATATTGCGGGTATTGGTTCTTATTTGTTGGTTAATTCTCTTAAAAAATAGCTCTTTCCAAGGAATTAATTCAATAGCAGTAAAATATTTTATAATATTCTTAGGGCTGTTCATTCTTTGGAATATTTCAATGATTTTATCAAAAGTTTTCATTGGTAGAGCTATAGTTATTTACTTAATTTTTTGGGCTGTGATTAGTATTTACGAACTTTTTTTCATAGTAAAAGTTCTTTTTATCACTCTAAAAGCTCAAGAAACTCATTCCGAAATTTTAACAATTACAATATCAATATTAGCAGTACCAATAATTGTGGCAGCAATTCTATCCTATACAAATAGAAGCTATAACCCGATCAACACGACCGATTTTTATAACATTATTCTCTTAATGTTAGGTTCGGTAATTATTCTACGTAGTTTACTTTCCCGAGAATCATTTTTGGAAAACATAGAATCCTTTTTTATCTTTTCAGGTTTTGTACTTTATTTTGGGTTACATATTTTAGCAAGTAATGCTTTCCTTTTAAGCGTTAAACTAGTCGAATATTGGAATTTTGGACGATATGCTACATTGATTAGCTTAATTTATTGGTTAGGGAGTATATTCTTTATATGGAAAATCAGATCCA
>DAOVQH010000037.1 GCA_030628755.1 Candidatus Cloacimonadota bacterium
CTTTTTTTCCTTTTCAATTGAAAGTAAAGAAGGGCTAATGGTTCAATTTACTGATGGACCTGGTTTAGGAGAAACAAGGGAATTAGAAAAAAAATATTTGCAGATGTGGATAAATGAAATCCCAAAACACGATATGCTATACTGGGTTTTGGATGGTTCGAGCAGAGATATAGGGCATATTCAGGAAAACATGAAAATTATTCTTGATAAAACAGGTTATCGGAATAAGCTAGTTGTTGTTTTAAATAAGATTGACCAAATACTATTACCACAAGAGATGGAATTAAAAGGTATTATAGGTTGGGATACAAACTTTAACCAACCAACAAAAGCACTATTAAAATTTATCAATATGAGAACCGAAGATATTATCGAAAAACTCACAAATTATGTTGATATAAATAGAGAGCAAATCGTTGTTTGTTCTGCAAGAAAAAGATGGAATCATGGTGAAGTATTAGATAAAATATTAGAATATCTACCAGAGAACATTAGAATAAAAGCCTCATTAAATAGAGAAGTTAAAGACCCAACAGAATTAATGAGTGATGGAGCTAAAAGAAAAATAATTTAAAGGTTAATATTATGCCATACTGTAGAGATTGTGGGGCTTATATAAGTAGCAGTACAGATACTTATTGCTATTCTTGTGAACAGGATATTGTTGATAGGTCGAGAAGAAGTGTTAATAGAGCTTCGGATGATGAAAGGCGTAGAATGAATAATGACAGAAATTATGCTCATTCTTGGTTACAAGATGTCATTGGTTGGATTGTTGCGTTATGGGATATTCTCTTAAGAGTTTTTGGGAGCGGGGGATGTTATATCACTACTGCCGTTGTTCAAAAAAAGGGATTAGATGACGATTCTATCGAAATGAAAAAACTGAGAAAGTTCAGGAAAGAATATATACTAGAAAGTAACAAAGAAAGTCTATTGAAAGATTTACAGGAATACTATATACTTGGGCAAATTATAGTTCGATGGGCGGATTCCAGATATGACTCAAAAGAAATATGGGAATATATCAGCAATTTTGTTTTTCATGTCATAGATTTAATAGACCAAGATAATTATAAAGAAGCTTACAAATATTTTAAGAAAAGGACATTAAATATATATCAAGACGTTTTATTGAATTGTCATAAAAATGCCCTACAACAATGTATATAGCTTATGACGGAGGAATTGATAGATATTAATCAATTAACTATCAATGAGCATTCGTGTCTGTTGAAAGTTTTGATTTATAAAAAAACCGCCACAAACCATATGCTCACCGCTATAATCTTTTTTCACTCGCATAAATTTTAAATATAGGTATTGAACTTTTCGAAAGAATGGGCATAGCAAAAGCACCCACATTCAGATTGAGAGAAAGGCAAGTAGAACGTGGCGTGCTCGTCCATTAGGCGAAAATAATAAAATTAAAAAATGAACGAGGAGGAAAAATGATGAAGTATCAATTAATAGTATTAATTGTATTAAGTTTTTGTATTTTAATTAATTGCTCACAAAATACAAATTTGAGCAGATTTAAAGAAGAAGAATCCTTTATGTCAGAGGCATCATATGGAGAGATGAAACTATTCTTGGAAGGTAAAACGAAATATGCAAGTTTATCAAAAGAGGTGAAACTCTATTATTTGGAAAAAGAACATTATCTCTTAGTTTTAAGAGAATTAATTCCACTACTTAAAAAAGGATTATTATCAGACGAAGAATTTTCTCAATTACTTAAGGAATCATCTATAATCCATATTAAAGATTTACTGAAAGATAACCAAACAATACCAGAAGAATTAAAACATAATTATATTGAGAATGTCGATGAAACTGATAAAGTTTTAACATCAAAAATAAAATCAGATTTCATTATTACGGATTGGATAGACTACAACCATACAAGAGGATACGATTTTATTTTTGAGGGAAAAGAAAATGGTTTTGACATTCAAATCACAAAATCCAAAGATTATCCTAAAGTTTTTTGGCACATTCAATTGATATGTTCCAATATTCTCAATACTTCAAACAACAGCTATACTTTTACTTTTGATGCTTATTCTACAAACAGTTTTTCTCTTGATACAGCTATTCAAAGTCATAATGATTATAGAGATTATGCATTTCAAAATAAAAAATTTACGATTATTTCCGATGGACAATGGCATACTTATCAATATAGTTTTCGGGGAAATCAAGATGTTGATGATTTAATGTTAATTTTTAAACCTGGATTAGCTCCTGTAAATACATTTCTGCAAGTAAAAAACATCTCAATTAAAAAAGAAATAAAGAAATGAATGAAGTTCTAAAACACAAATTATCTTTAAATTACTCATTCGTATTTGAAGATTGGCTTAATGATATGCCATTTAAAATTTTTCTTGACTTGAGTAGAAATGATTTACCCAAAAAAAAGGAACAAATATTTAAAGCAAAATCAAAAGCGATAATTAATAAATGGACATTAGTTCAAATAGCTGGTTCAGAGACAAAATCAATATGTGATTTTATTCTATCGACTTATAATTTGGATAATCCTGCAATATTGACAATTTATAATAACTATCTTGCTTTAAAATTAGAATCATTCCTAATGATATCCAGATCACTTCTTGATATTTTATCCTCAAATATTTACTCAGTTATAAATAAGACAACTGCTATCCAAAGCATTAACCAACTTAGAAAAAAGAGTGATTGTCCAACGTGGCTAAAGAAATATTTATCATCTCAATTACCATACAATCCGAAAAAGCATTTGAATGAAAATGGTTGGTTTAGCCTTTTAGTAACCGAAAAAAATGCACATCAATCTTTACGTGATTTTGTATCGCATACAGGCATTGCTAATTTTTGCTTCAATGAAATAGATTTTAATGAGTGGGATATTGCTCTTCAATATAGAAATGGTATTGATGAATTTCTAATTTCAGTAAAAGGTGTAGTCGATATGATAATTTTTGGTATAAATGAACTATCAGATTTGATTTCAGAAAAATTAGAACTACCCACTTTAGAATAAAATCAATATTTAATGATAGGCTCGCCAACGTGAACACTGTAACGCCAACGTTAGGCGAAATTTGTAGGAGGTAATAGTGGATAATTTACTTTTTATAAGTGATTATATTCCCATTCTCAGTGCAATAATACCAACAATAACAGCTCTCATTGCAATTATCATTGCAATAATATCTATAAGATTAACTAACAGAATAGCGATTAATAATATAAAACCATTAATTTCATCATATAGCTTTCATAACGATAATTTCTGTGGTGTTACAATTGAAAATTTCGGAATGGGAACAGCTTTAATTACAAAAATTATAATAAAAAAGAATAATATAAAAACAGTCTGTTTCCCTAAATTATTTTCTTTTGAAGATAGTACTTGGAGTGATTATACGAATTTTATACAAGAAGTTTATTATTATAGACCAGGACAAAAGAAATTTTTGGGTAAAATTGATAAAGAAAATATAAAAAGAAATAATATGGATTATAATGAGATTAAAGAAAAATATGAAAAAGAAATCAAAGGAATCTATATTGAAATTCATTATGAATACATATTTCATAATAAGCAAGAACCTTATACTCGTGATTTCTTATAATATAAATAGTCATTATACTATCCAATATTTTAGTTTACAATGGAGTGAATATATTAATGAACTATGAATCTCAAATGATTTCAGAAAATCGCCTAACAGGTAGCTAAGTGCTAAGATTGAAAGAAGATATGAAAGAGCACCGCAGCTACAAAACATTACACGCAATTCTGTCCTATATTTAAAATGGTTTAAACAAAAATATTGAAAGAATGGCGGATGAAAATAAGTAGGAATTAAAAATGGATGTTCAATATAAGATAGATAAAATTACTTTTGAACTTAAGCCTGAGACAAGTGTTCCAATAGCGTTTGAAGAACCTATTGTAGTTTCGGTTACACTTCCTAATAATAGAAAGGTTAGTTTTAGAATTCAAAAGATTATTGAAGCAGAGTGTTGGATTACATCGGATTATGGGAAAATCTGTATCAAGACAGAAAAATTAAAAGATTGGGAAAGATTTTTAAGTTATAATTTTATGCAAGTGGTAGGATTATGTACAACTGCACTGATAACTAAAGGAAAGGAAGATTTTCTTTGGATAGAGCCAAGTAATAATAATAAAGTTTGGATACTTGGTGTTGTGTGGAATAATAACCATTGGGACGGTATGTTGGTGGAACGTGAAAGAAAGCCTTTCATTTTTAAGAATAACAAAGATTATTTTTTTACTCTTAACAATAGAGACAAAAAAGCTAAACAGATATTTAACCTTCTTCAAGATAAAAAAAAAGGACTGGGACTTCCTAATGATTTTCCTTTCTTTTCAAAGAATTCCACAATATCAAAAGAGATGTTCGAATTTCGGAGATTTACAATAAAAGTTCATCCTAACGAAGTATGGTTTTTTGTATTTCCTTTTGACCATTTTTGTCGATTAAAGTATGGTCATTTTAGCCTTTATCGAGGGTTTAATGTTGAATGGATACTTACTTTAGAAAAGAGTTTTATTCAAAATACATATGAACGACTTCAGATACAAAGAGAATTATCAGATGTTTGTAGGTTTTTAAAACACAGTGTAATTATTTTAAACACCTATCCCTACGAAGAGGAGGTGCAAAAAAAAGTTGATGAAGGAATGAAACTTATAAAAAAAATAATTAATTATCTTCAAAATATTGAATTTGACACAGAAGAAGGATCAGAAGTGCTGTCACTACAGTGGTATTTAAATCCCACAGAAGATAAAATTAAAGATATGTTAAAAGATGAGAATATTTGGTATTTCTTAGCAGATTTTCATGTGGAGAACGGAGTGTGGCAGATTGGAAAAGAAAAAAATAATCCAACTTCAATAGATTTACATTTAAAATTTTTAAAACAAGGAGACCTGAAACATATCCGGTTGTTACGGATTTACAACTGTCGTTCTGTATTAGGACCAGATTTTAATCCAAATTGGGGAGCATCTATTGTATCTTCGTTACTGAATGCAGGCGCTTTTCGTGTGGAGGGAAGTATTATAGATGCAGACCTATTAGATTATCTTTGTTCTCTTTTGTTTATGTTTTGTCATCAAGAGGGGCTGCAACTTATCCTTATAGGAAAATGTTTAGAAAATGGTATTAATTTTAGTGATATTAAAAAAGAAGTAAACGAATTTTTGAAATCCTGCAACTGGGAGACAATTCCAGAGAAATGTACTAATTATCAAAAGGAGGTAATTAAAAATGAAGAAGAAAAATAGGTTATTCGAGTTGGGTTTATCCCTCTTTCTATTTCTATTTATTAGTTCATCTGTATTCGCAAAATCTTTTGATAAGGTTTTTGAGTGGACTAAGCGGGTGCAAGATGGTGAGGAATTAGAATTAAAAGTTCAAGTTGGTACTGATTCTTTCACTTTTTTGCGTAGTCAGGCAACAGATATTGATCAAACAATATTTGATCGTCTTCTTGAAAAGAAAGAACCGCAAGCATCTATTCAGCTTAAACCTCTTTCCGAGGGGGATTTGCTTATTAAATATGAGATTAATAAACTTCTTCGCTTAGAACAGAGTCTGACAGACCTTAAACCAATTGCATGGAGAAAGATAGAGTTTGTTCAGATTGCATCCTATCCTTTAGAAGATTGGTCTGATTTTATCAAACAGGCAATTCTTCAAGGTTTGATGGAATATGAAGTAAATGAATTCAATGGTGAATCTTTCGCTAAGTTGACTTTCAAACAGAGCGGACCATCAAATCTTCAATTTGGGAAAAAAACATTAAAGCTTTCAGATGAATTCTATGATTATATGAAGCTTTCTAAGGAATTTAAGCCTTGTATAGGTAATACTGGTAAATTTGTTGTTTTAGTGCATGAGCCACATTGGTCTCTGGCAGGTCAATATCAACTTATTCATGGTTTAAAATCTTTTATTGATGCTAATTCACAATATGAGTTTAGATTTTTAGTAGAAGGATATTGGGAAGAAGAAATAAAGTATATTTTGACTGAGCCTTCTCTTCTCCAATTTTCCAATGATGCTACTAAAACTGCTCAGTGTTTTAGTCTTCTTAGGAATTTTCTTATAGATGGTCCCCTTGCTTACCGTTTGCTTTATGCTCCAAATTTGTTGGCAATAGCGATTGATGATCCTGAACTTATAAAAAACACACATAGACAACCCGATCTTAAAGACAGGTTTGAGACACAAAAAATTTTTATAAAAATTTCTGAAGATTTAGGAAATTTAAAAGAATTAGATAATGAGACTGTGCAAATCCTTTATCAGATTGTAAATTTTGCATATCTTTATTCGCAGGCTGATATTCAAGATCTAAAGGGACAAGATGCCGTTGATTACTTTCAGCAAGTCGCTGAGCTTTATGGTACTTTAAATGAATCTCTTAAGTTATTGCAATTAGAAGAATTCAGTGAAAATATTGAATTCTTTGAATATCAAAGCAAAGCTTACCGAACAGAAGCTGAAATCTACAAGTGTGCACTTGCTAGAGATATTGTAATGGCAACAAATACTATTAAACATTTTGGATCAAAATATGCTGAACGAATTCCTTTAGTTTTCATTGGTAATTTCCATACACCAGCAATAATTTCACACCTTCGTTCTAATGGAATTGGATATGTGGTTATTGAACCACGAATTTCACTAATAGCAACTGAAAAGGATCAAAAAAAGTTCAACGATGCCCTCAACTTTGATACTCGTCCGAGTTATCTTAATAGACTTAGCGGTGCTCTTAAAATTCAAGTAGCACCATTAGCAAAGGAGTTACCAGATTATAGATTCTTTTTGGAAAGAGAATCCCAAAAAATCATAACTCGCAGAGATGATTTTATAGCTTCTAGTCCATTAGCTACTAATAATACTTCAAGACTTATTAGTGCGATTGAACTAAATGGTGTTTTTAGTAATGCAAAACTCGAATTTGCGAATCAACCTCCAAAACTTCCATTTCAAGATGCATTTGCTTCTTTCTCATACGATACTGAAGAAGAACCTCCCAAAATGTTATTCTATAATCCACAAGATGAAGGATGGAACCGTTCAGATCGTCTATCTTATTTTCAGAAGGTATTACCTATTCTGCCCTATAAAAAATTTCGTGAGGGAACAAAGAAGCACTCATTTTATCAAAACAAAGATACTAATCGACTATTTCTTTGCATTTATGATTCACAGACTCAAATGTTTTATTTTTTTGAAGGGGAAAATGCGTTAAATTTATTGAAACTATTAGTACCAAAAGATGGCTACATGAGAATCAGTATTCGGGATATAATACATGGTGAAATGGAGGTAGATCATGGCTAAAAATAAAACTCCAAAGGATTTAACAATTGAAGCTATTAAGATTTCCTATGTTGGTATAAATTCAAAAGAAGAAGCTGAATCTTTACATTGTTATTTGCAACAAAACCATCAAATAAAAGTCAATCCACCAGAAAAAATTCCGACTCAAATTGCAAAACTTGGAATGGGAAAAATTCTTATCACAATTGTTCTTACTTCAATAGCTAAAGATGTCTGGGGTCACATTCTAAATATTCTTCAAGAACACTTTCGAAATCAGATGAAAAAATCCTGTGAAGTGCAAATCAATGTTAAACAAGATAAAAAAGATTGGGGTAAGGGATTCACCTTTCGATGCTCAAAAGAAAAACAAATAAATCCATCAGAAACCTTTAATGATATTGATGATTACATTACAAAAATAAAATCAAAATCCCTCTCGGAATGGATTGAAGATCGCATAAAAATAGATGAACAGATAAAAAATTTATTTGAAGAGAAAGCTACATTCCTTGACATTGATGTTGTTGGTTCTACTCAATTAAGGAGAGATGAACCGGATTTGATGAAAAGTGCTAACTCCTTCGAGCGATATTTTAAATATGTGGAAGAGAAAGTAGTAGAAAATAGTGGTAAAGTTCTAAATGCTGTAGGTGATGAGGTAATGGCTTGGTTTAATACACCAAGTGATGCTATAAATTGTGCTTCGGAAATATTTAATGATAGAGGTGTGTTCAACCTGACAAGGAATATACTTAAAAATCCATTCCAATTTAGGATTGGTATAAATACTGGTTTGGCACTTATTGACGAAAAAAATGGCAAAGCTTTTAGTAGAGGTGTATTAGATCTTGCTGGGCATCTACAGAAAGAAGCTGATCCCGGAACTTTCTTAATATCAAGAAATACTTATAACGATTTAGAGAACAAAAATATGTATAAAAAAAATAAAAACATTAAAAATAATGAATTGAGTTATAAACTAAAAAAATAGGAAAAGAGGGTGAAACTGCGTATAACAAACAACTCCACGCCAGAATTCGTATCAAAGTTTTTAGGTCAATTTAGGCTGGAATTTCGTATGAAAGTTGAGATGTAAATTCGGGATGGCGTGGCAGTTGCAAAACATTAAACAATATTAATTCTACTTTCCGAATTCATAAATTCATATAAACTTTGGCTCGAAAGTTGCATCTGTTTGTTAAAAAACTCTGGAGAGAAAAATGAGGAAAATAATACTTATTGTAATTTTAGTTATTTCGATAAACTTAAACGCAGAAATAATCGAAAAAACATTTTATTTCGATAAATATGAAATTTCAGAAATTAGCAATTATCAAATCATTAACTTCGATAACACACTTCCAACCGGTAAAATTGGAGAACCTGTAATGCCATATCATTCTGTTTCTTTAATGTTACCTCCCGGAGAAATTGCTGGATCTATCGAAATAATCGGTGAAAATGAAAAGCAGATACCCGGAAGTTTCCAGCTTTACCCACATCAGTACTCCAGACCCATCTCGAAAGGTAAGTCTTCAGAATTCCAAAAGAATGAAAATATCTATGCTTCAGAAGAACAATATCCCTCCAGACTTTCCGGAGAATTGACAACCCAATATTTGAATGGTTATGCTTTTGCACTTTCTTCATTCACTCCAATGATGTATATCCCATCCACAGGTGAGATTTCATATTTCCAGAAAGTGACTATAAGAATTCAAACTGGAATATCTGTAAAAGCAATAAATGCCATGGAGAATTTATCTTCTTCAAATGAAGTTCTGAATAGACTTTCCAACTTTGCTCAAAATCCCGAAATGATATCCAGGTATCCTTTTCCAACAAACAGAGATGATGAATACCAGCTTCTGATTATTACTCCTTCTCAATTTGAAAACAACTTTCAGGATTTGATCGATCTATATCTTATCAGAGGAATTTTAACTGAGATCGCAACAACAGAATTTATTAACTCTTCCATGCCCGGACAGGACCTGCAGGAAAAAATTCGCAATTATATTATCCAGGAATACCAGGATAACGGAATTGTTTATGTTCTTTTGGCTGGAGATATTGAACATGTTCCATATCGTGGTTTTTACTGTTTTGTAGATTCAGGAGGTGGTTATGAAGATGATGATATTCCTGCGGATTTATACTATTCTGCTCTGGATGGTACCTGGAATGATGACGGTGATAATCTCTGGGGTGAGATCGGGGAAGAAGACCTATTACCTGAAATATCTGTTGGCAGAATGTCATTCAGCAATCTTTCCGAACTGAACATTATGTTGGATAAAACTATTTCGTATCAGAATAGTCCTGTTACAGGTGAATTGCGTGATCCACTGCTTGCAGGTGAGCAGTTATGGTCAGATCCCTTAACATGGGGTGGTGATTATCTGGATCTTCTCATTGGTTTTCATGATGACAACGGATATGAAACAACTGGAATTCCTGAAGACCATAATATTACAACAATGTATGACCGTGATCTCGGATACTGGTCTGCTTCACAAATGATCAATGAAATTAATCAAGGACACTCTTTTATCCATCATGTAGGGCACGCAAGTACAGAATATGCTCTGCGTATGACTAACTCTGACATCACAAACACAAACTTTTCATTGGTTAATGGAATTGATCATAATTATACATTTATTTATACGCATGGGTGTCTGTGCGGTGGTTTTGACTCTAATGATTGTATTGCAGAACATATGGTCAAAATAGATAATTTTGCAGTTGCTTTTGTGGGAAATTCTCGTTATGGATGGTTTAATGAAGGTCAGACTGAAGGACCTTCCCAGCACCTGCACCGCGAATTTGTAGATGCGCTTTATAATGATAAGATAGGTTGGATAGGTACTGCTCATTTAGAATCAAAGATAGAATCCTCTTCCTGGGTTACTGCACCGGGACAATGGGAAGAAGGCGCCCTGCGTTGGTGTTTCTATTGCTGTAATGTACTGGGTGATCCGGTTCTTTCCATCTGGACAGATGAGCCAATTGAAATTATTGTAACTTATGAACCTGTAATCTTCTTGGGAACATTGGCATATTCTGTATATGTAGAAAGTGGGGGAAATCCGGTTGAAGATATACAATGCACATTAATGCAAGACGGAGAGCTGATCGGAACTGAAACAACAAACACTTCAGGAAATGCGGAAATAAGTATTGGCATAGGTGTACTTGTTCCGGGTGAAGTTGAACTGATCATCAGCGGTTATAATCGTCCTCCAATTATTTATCCGATCCAGGTAATTCCATCAGGATATTTTGTGATCGTTTCTGATTATTCTGTTATTTCCGGAAATGATGATGTTGTAGAATTCGGAGAGAATGCTGTTTTAAGTCTTATCCTGGAAGAAGTTGGCGGAATTGGTGATATCCATAATACAGTAGTAGAAATATCTTCCGAAGATAATTATATTACAATTAATGATAGCACTGAAAATGTAGGAACAATACCAAGTAGTGGTACGATTGATCTGATAAACGCTTTCGATTTTGATGTGGATAATGAAATACCTGACGAACATTCAATTACAATATTAGTTACAATAACAGCAGATGAAGGAGAATGGGTAAGCAATATTGTATTAACAGGATATGCTCCTGTCATTACTATGGAGGGTGTGATTGTAGAAGATAATGGAAACAGTATCCTTGACCCGGGAGAAGAAGCTGAACTTGTTATCGAGCTTAATAATGCAGGTGGGGCAGATGCATATAATTTAATTCCCAGCGTATCATCGATTGATCCTTATATTTCAGTTACAATGTTTCCATTAATTATTGATTCTTTAAATGCAAATTCAAGTGGAAGTTATAATGTTTGTAGTGTAGTTGTTTCAGAAGAAGCTCCTCTTGGTCATATAATAGCTTTTGATTTTGAACTGAGTGCAGATAACGATTACTTTGTCACTGATAGCTTTTCTCTGGTTGTTGGACTTTGTATCGAAGATTTTGAAACAGGAGATTTTTCCGGTTATGACTGGGAATTTGCAGGTGCTGCAGATTGGGTCATTGATTCCAATTCTTACGAAGGTGTATATTGCGCAAAATCCGGTAATATTGGAAGTAACAGCCATTCAACATTAAAAATTGAACTTGATGTTACAGCAACTGGTAATATCAGTTTCTGGAAAAAAGTATCATCCGAAGCGACTTATGATTTCCTGCGATTCTACATTGATGGTTCTCTGCAAGAACAGTGGAGCGGGGAAGATAACTGGAGCGAGGAAATTTATCCCGTTACTTCCGGCACACACATTTTTGAATGGAAATACGTTAAAGATACTTATGTTAGCAGCGGATCTGATTGTGCCTGGATAGATTATATCATCTTTCCACCATTTAATCCCGATGTATCTGCTGACGATATATCATTTGTTCTTTCAGTAACCAAACTCTATGGTAACTATCCCAATCCCTTTAAACCGTCAGGAGCCGGTCGCAGTCCCGCAACAACGATTTATTTTTCATTAAACACCGAAAACACTGAAAACACCGAATTGGTAATCTACAACATCAAAGGTCAAAAGATAAAACAATATTCAATATTAAATATTCAATCTTCAATTGTCTGGAACGGAACCGATGAAAACAACAAACCTGTAACTTCAGGTGTTTATTTCTATAGATTAATAGTGGGCGATAGAACTATCGCAACTAAAAAGTGTTTGTTGTTGAA
>DAOVQH010000215.1 GCA_030628755.1 Candidatus Cloacimonadota bacterium
AGTCCTCTGACGGAATTATTAACACGAGGGGACTCGTGTACTACGCAGTCCGTCAGTCCTCTGACGGAATTATTAACACGAGGGGACTCGTGTACTACGTAGTCCGTCAGTCCACTGACGGAAAATAACGCGAGTAAATCCGTAAAATCCGTGTTCACCCTGTGAAATAATCCCGACCCGTTCTCCGTAGTATCCATTCTCAGTAGTCCCGAAAGCATTCGGGACGAAGGATGAACTACGCCCGTTCTCCGTAGCATACTGCGAAGGGTGAAAAGGGTGAATATATCGTATCGGGACTCTTCCTGTATTGCAGGATTTCACGGGGTAAATCTGTGTTCAATTTTTTCCCTCTAATTTTTCTTTAATTTCCCAATAGGAAAATCCCCTGCGGGTTAAGTAGTTCAGAACCTTTTCTTTCTTCTCTTTTTTTGGGAACTTTGAATATCGAACTAACGCTTTCATAATATTCAGGTTTAGAATTTCTTCCTGTTTTTCAGGTGTGAAATAATTTAGAATTAATTCGTTGATAATATTTTCATTTATCTGCTTTGTAAGTAGTTTACTCTTTATTTCACGAGGGTTTTTACCTTTATTAATTAAATGTTCAGCGTAGAGTTCTGCGAATCTTTGATCGTTCACATAATTTGCTTTAATGGCTTTAAAAACTAATTTTTCCAACAGGTTTCCCTTCACAGGTAATTGCTTTAAATAGTTCTTACACTCCCAGACAGATCGTTCTTGATAGGATAGGTAATTCAGCAGTTTATTCCAGGCATATTTTTCAATTTCGATTAAGAGTTCTTTACTTTTTTCTTTGGAAAGTTTTATTTCTTTTCCCGGAAGTAACGAAAAAAAATGGAGGATTTTTTCTGGCAAAATCCCCCAGATTTCTTCATCTGCCTGTATTATATAAATAGTTTTGGATTTACTCTTTGTCCTGACCTTCATCTTTTAACGGCTTTATTAAACCCAATGCTGTTTTGACCTTAGTTTCAATTTCATTCAAGATATCCTGATTTTCAATTAGAAATTCTTTAACACGGTCTGTACCCTGTCCAATTTTCATTTCATTGTAAGAGAACCAGGAACCACTTTTTTTAATGATGTCCTGTTCAACAGCCAGATTTATCAAAATATCGAAATGCGAAATACCAGAACCAAAAATAATCGGAAACTCTACTTTTTTGAAAGGAGGAGCGAATTTATTCTTCACAATTTTCACCCGGGTATTGTTTCCAATGATATCAGCTTCTGCACCGATTTTTTTGATCGAACCGATTCTTCTGACTTCCAAACGCACTGAAGCATAGAACTTAAGAGCCACACCACCGGTTGTTGTCTCAGGATTTACATAAGCTGGGACACCAATTCTCATCCTGGTTTGATTAATAAAGATGACAGATGTATTGGACTTTCCAATAATTGCAGTTAACTTTCGTAAAGCCTGGGACATCAATCTTGCTTGCAATCCGACATGAGTATCTCCCATCTCTCCTTCGATCTCTGCTCTGGGAACCAGGGCTGCAACAGAGTCTATTACAATAAGGTCGACCGCATTACTGCGAACAAGAGTCTCTACAATTTCCAAAGCCTGTTCACCACCATCAGGTTGAGAGAGAAGAAGATTTTCTATATCCACACCAATATTGCCAGCATAAACCGGGTCAAGAGCATGTTCTACATCTATAAACGCAACAATTCCTTCCTGCTTTTGTGCTTCCGCCGCACAGTGCAAAGCCAGGGTTGTTTTCCCTGATGCTTCCGGTCCATAAATCTCAGTGACCCTTCCCTGGGGAATACCACCAATACCAAGTGCAGCATCCAGATTAATAGCACCTGTCGAAATAACTTTTACCTCACTTTGGGGCTTATCCCCAAGTCGCATAATCGTTCCAACTCCAAACTGCTTATCAAGCTGGTTGAGTGCTGTCTTTAAAGCTGATTCTTTATCTTTAATAGCCATGTTTACTCCTTAAAATTTTAATTTTTTTCATTGATAAATTACTTTCAGATCTTTATAAATATATTTTTTCAATTTTGGATTTATCGATCGTTCTGTAACTAAATCTACTTTCAAACCCAAAAGTTCGGATAGATCAAGTTCGATACCAACTAAATCTAATAAATTAATTTTTTTTCTGAAATCAACCAAGATATCAATATCGCTCTCTTTGTCATTTTCATTTCTTGCAAACGAGCCAAATATCCCGATTTTTTTAGGATCATAATCTTTAAGATAAGAAACAATAATTTTACTAATTTCTGTTTTTTTCATTTTCCCCCAAATAAAAAATTATATAATTTTACATATCTCGGTCCTTCCGGTCGCAAAAAACTTTGATACAAAGTTGCTTCTGAAACATCAAATTCTTTTATTGAAATCTCCTTTGTTAAAACTTGATGGATAAAAAATTCTGGCAATCTTTTTTTTATTCTTCCCAGAGTAACGTGAAATTTTAATGGCTTGGAATCTAATTTGTAACCTAATTCCCGCAGCTTCAACTTAAATTTTTTCGATATAGTTAAAATCTCTTTGTTGTCTGTTTTAGCACTGATCCAGATAATTCGTGGATTTCTGCCGGGAATGATTTCGAGAATAGGACTAAAGAACTTTAGAGCAGGTAAATCTGTGAAATGCTCTGTAAGAAATTCAGAAATTCCCGATATATCTTCTTCCCGCGTATCACCAATGAATTGAAAAGTGATGTGAAGATTTTCTTTTGCTACCCACTTTATACCATCGCGAACCAAAGACCTGAAATATTCAACAACCTCAGCAACCTCGTTTTTAATATTCTCCGGTAATTCCAATGCAAGGAAAGTTCTCATCATCTCTTATAACCAATATCACGTAAAAATTTCTTGCGGTGTGAAATATCAGTATCAAGCTCTATTCCTTTGGGTGAATATCCATCGATCACACCCAGGACTCCTCTACCCTGTTCGGTCTCGGATAGAATAACCTGAACCGGATTGGAAGATGCACAATAGATGGTAGCAACTTCTCGGCATGCTTTGACTGCAGGCAAAACATTAATTGGAAAAGCATTCTTAAGAATAATCAGGAAGGTGTGTCCTGCTCCCAATCTTTTTTGATTCTCTACAGCCATTTCTATAAGATCATTGTCAGTGCCTTCCTTACGAACCAAACAGGGACCGGAAGCTTCATTAAAAGCCAGTCCGAACTTTATTCCGGGGGAACTATTTACCATTGCTTCATAGAGATCTTCAACAGTTTTAATAAAATGGGACATACCGAAAATGATATTACAATCCTCAGGAAAATTAATCTTTTCTAATATAAGTTCCATCTTTTTCTCCGTTGGTTTGAACTATATGCAAAATGTAAATTTATTAATTGTACGTAAAGAATTTTATTTATAATAAAAAAAAAGACCGAAATCGGTCTTTTGCATTCATAAGTTTAAATCACTTTTTTTACTTTATTTCCCTTCAAACAAGAAGTGCACACTTTGACATACTTAATTTTACCCCCTATTTCTGCTTTGATCTTATGGAGGTTTGGATAAAATTTTCTTTTAGTTGCATTTAATGCGTGACTCCTTCGGTTACCGGTCTGAGCTTTTTTCCCACATATATCACACACTCTGGACATAATTTACCTTCCTAATTCTTTACTACTTAATAGACTGGGCAAAGAAAAAATCATGAATTTATCTGGCAAGGATTTTTATTTTTCATAAAAATCTTTTCAAAAATATGCAGGAATATTATTTCTCCAATGTCTAAATTATAAATGAGTTCTGCAAAATAGAGTGTTTTTTGTCATCCTGCCTGCCAAGCCGAAGCTTTGCAAAGGCTGGGCGAATCTTGCACGTAGTTCTTTGGAAGGATCTTCGCTTATAATGAGACTGTGTCCGGCTTAGACGGATTCTTCGTGAGAAAATTCTTCGAAGATTTCCTCAGAACGTTCCGGCTTTGACGGAAAGACAGCCTTTTTTCATTTTGCAGAATCCTTTAAATTATAAAAGATAATTTGATATCTTGATATTAATTATGGATAAGATTAAGTTTGAAGTAGTACTTAGAAGGGAAAATAAGAAAATCTTCAACTATCTTCTTAAAATCCTGAGGAATAGAGAAGATGCAGAGGATATCCTACAGGAAACTTTTGTAGCTTTTTATAAAAAAATGAATATTATAGACGATTTAACCTGTACATCTTACCTGTTTCGAACCGCTCATAATAAAGCTTTAAATCTAATTAAATCAAGAAAGAGAAAAGATAAATCAAATGTTATTTATGAAAATATGGAACAGGTTGAGGAAAAATTACCCCAACCCGATTCCGGGAAAAACAACCTCGTAAAAGAAGCTCTGCAGGAATTAAATCCACAGCAGGCACTATTAATAGAACTTCAATTCTATCAGAAAATGAGTTACAAACAGATAGCTGAAGTATTGGAAACTACTGTTTCTGCAATTGATTCCAAACTTTTTCGTGCTAAAAAGAGACTAAAAGAAATCATAACGCAGAAAAAAAAATTACAGGAAAGTGAAAGCAATATTGTCATTTAAAGTAGAGGTGAAAAAAATGAGTAAAGACAAACAATGCAAATATTCAAATAAGTTGAATGCATTTATTGATGGTGAACTAAAAGAGGTCGAATATGAAAAAGTTCGCAACCATTTGAAAAGCTGTCACCTCTGTCAGAATGAACTCCGGGACATAAACAGGATAAATGATTTCCTCTTCAATTACAAGGAAGAAGAAGTAAATGAATATATAAAACAGAGAATCATG
>DAOVQH010000100.1 GCA_030628755.1 Candidatus Cloacimonadota bacterium
AAAAAAGTATGAAGCTGCTCAGTTAATGAAGCAAGCTGAAGATATCATTAAGCAATATCGTTCAGCTCAGAATGTTGTAATCGATGAAGTTAACGACCCGAATAGAACAACACTCATTGGCGAAAAGAACACTCTGATTACCACCGACCGTGGGAATCTCACAGCAAAACTTACAAGCCTTAACCCAAACTTTGCAGGAGCTATGGTCGATATGTTCAAAAGAGTGAGGTTGAAAAAAGGAGACAAGATTGCAGTGAGCTGTACTGGGTCTTTCCCTGGAATTAATATCGCTGTTATGAGCGCTGCAAAAGTTCTGGGATTAGATCTGATAATGATAACTTCTGTGGGAGCATCAATGTTCGGTGCTACAGATACTACTTTTACCTGGTTGGATATGGAGATGTTACTTATTGAGGAAGATATTTTTCCGTATAAGAGTGCAGCAGCATCTCTGGGTGGTGGTCGTGACCTCGGACGCAGTTTGACCCGGTCCGGCAGGAGTATGATTATAAAGGCAATCGAACGTAATGATGTTGAATTGGTTCAAGAGAACAGTTTGGAAAAAAACATCAAAAAGAAAATGGGGATCTTTGAAAAAGAAGCTAACGGGAAAGATATTAAACTTTACGTAAATATTGGAGGAGGTTTATCCAGTCTTGGGAGTACAATAAACGGACGTCTGGTTAGTCCGGGATTCCATCGTCATTTGTATTTGAAGAACCTGCCAATTAAAGGTACTATGTTCCTCTTTGCAGAGGAAGGTATACCGATTTTACATCTTCTGGACATTCTACGAATCGCGGAAATGTATGAATTGCCAATCGCTCCAGAACCGCTTCCTGAACCCGGTACAGGGAGAGTCTTTGAAGATGAAAGGTACAATATGACAGTTGCAGCGATCGCTCTTGCTATTATGGTTATTTTAATTGCTGTAGTGATAGTTTTCGATCATAAACAACTTAAGATTAAAGAAGAAGAAATTAATTTATAACCTATAATGAAAATAAAGTTACTCTTGATATTAATATTTGTTTTTACCTGTATTATTCAAGCTGGTCAAATCAAGTATGATGAGGAATATAAAAAATTTCCTATCTTTAATAAAAAAAGTGGAAAGATAATAAATTATTTGATACTTCAACCCGGTGAAAAAATAAAATTCAATACTACTGATATAGATACTTTATTGATTTTTTCAAGAGCTATTTTAAATGGTAAAAAATCTTACTTGTATGAATTGATATCCAATGGATCACAAAAAAGTATTAAGAAAAAAATTAAATCCAGCAAAGTCTCAAAAGGATTGAATGGTAAGAGAGTTTCAACTTACAATAAACTTCTCTATATTCCAAAACATAAAAAGGAAAAATTTGAAATAAAAAATCTATCACATTCAAACATATTATTCAAGATAAAAGCAAGCAACAGTAAGAAAAACAATTATAAAATTGAATATATCAAATTCTCTCCACATTCTTATGAGGATGAAGTAATATTGATCATAAATAAGAAAGCATATACATACTATTCATCGAAGTCTTCTGATATTCAACTTAACCTGGAGGGACCCATTGTTTTGAAGATAATTAGTCGTGGAATATTAGAAAAAGAAGATAAAAAGATTTCCTATAATTTCAAAATTTACGATGATGATGAATTGCTGGAAGAATTTTTCGAGAAAGCATCAAAATCCAAAAAAGCAACTTTTCAGCATAACAAATTTCCTTCGACCGGAGATGTAAATATCATTAAACTATCCGAAGGTTTTCATCAAATAAGAATCAAAAGCGAATTGAATGAAAACTTAATTTTCAATTTCTACATCAGCAAGTCTTCTGTGGAAATCAGGCAGGAATGAAAAAAAATTACTTTCTTATCTTAGTTTTAGTTTCTTGTTCTTGTTTATATTCACAGCCTATCTCATATTTCAGTAAGATTGGAATTGAAAATACATACAATAGTAATGTGCTGAAGTTATCCTCAGACGATATTTCAAAATTTAAAGATGGAGAAAATCCCGATAAATTCAAGATCGATACAATTGATGACTTGATAACTTCAGCAAGATGTGAATTTGGAGTAAAGCACAGATTTTTAACCGGTCATACTCAGATTGACAAAATAGTTCTAAAATACAATAAATTCTGGAGTAATGAAATAAAGGATGACGGGTATATTGGTTTTGAGGTAAAACAATTTTTCAGTAAAAGATTGAATGTCGCCTTAAATTACTTCTATTATCCTCGAATTTATTTAAATCAATATAAAAGTGTTCTGGATAACGAATCTAAATACAGGGATTTTACTTATTCCAAGAATGTTTACAATGCCAGAATTTTCTGGAAAGTTAAGACCAAAATCCATTTGAACTATAGATTTGAGTTTTCTCAACTCTATTACAATAAGTATTTTACTGAGTACGATGCAGATAATATTGAAAGTGTTATCGGTTTGAATTTTAATACTGCAGATTGGGTAAAGCTGGGTATAAGATATTCGTATAAAATCTCAGACGCAGATGCTGAAGATGCCTTTGAGAATCCTGAAACGGTTAATGTTATCAAAGATGTTTCCTACGAATCTGATATTTATTATTGTTCTTTTACTTTTCCAGAAATTTTAATTCTTTTTTCAAAACCGGTTAATTTCTCTTCCAACTTTAGACTGGAGAACAGGTTTTATCAATCGAGGGAAATCGGGGATGATTATCACTTCGGCAGGGAAGATATTAAATGGTATATTAAGACAAATTTAAGTTGTGATTTGTTGAAAAAATATAGTATGAAGATCTTTTATAAATATGAGGACAGAGAAACAAAATCTCCATTTGAAGAAGTAGAAGCAGAAAAGTCGTATAATTTTTACGAAATTGGGTTATCAATAATTTTTTCTTTGTAATTATTGTGTGACGATTTGAACGAGTAAACTTTCCGAAACCTATCTTTTAGGTGATTCTTCGTAAGAGATTTCGGAAAGGTGAAGAATTATTTTTACTTGTTCCCAAATTCTGTTTGGGAACACAATTCATAGGTGAAACTCTGTTTCGTTTTTCAGAAAGGTGAATAATTATTTAAAAAATGTTTTTTAGTTGTTGTATAGTTTAAATGATTGTATTATATTAGTTAATAATGCTTTAGCATTTAGAAAATAGGTAGATTTGATTTGATAATATTTTTGGTTTAATAATTGCATATTAAAAAAGAAATAGTAGTTCTTTAAAGAAAAAGTATATTAATTTTATTTTTAGGTTGACATTAAAAACAGGTTAGAAAATAATTTACTTGAGTTATAATATAAAAAATGGAGGAGATATGAAAAATTATTTATTCGTTTTATTTATTGTTTTAGTTTTTAGTTCTTTAGTTTTTGCAGCTGTACCTACTATGGATGATGTTGGAGGTTCAAACACTTCCGGAGGTGGAGCAAGTTCACAAGGAGTTCAAGCAGAAGAAAATATTTATTTACGTGCAAATACTTCCGATGTTACAGCAGGGCATAACCTTACTAGTGTGTCTCACAATGGCTCAACCTTAGGAAATATTTATATTTATTATTGGAGTCAAATACCTAATGGTTCATACACAGGATATCTGGATTTTGCCCAACTTTCAATCAGTAATTTTACACACGATTTAAGCAACACTTATTGTACATTTGATATTACGTTGCCAGCTGAAGGCTCAATTCCTAGTGGAACAACGCATATTAGCTTTTATCTTGGTCTGGTTCAAGTTAATATACCACCACCTCCATTTATAAATGATTTTGGGGATCTGGAAGCTTCTGAAATTCAAGTTACTACAGCTCCTACAAATTATTATACCTATATGACATACACTGCAGACACTACAACCGAAACACCAACTATGGTATTACCTGCAGATAATCAGCATGATGATAACCCTACAGGAATTGAATTCTCTTTACCTGAAGCAGGATATGATGGTTCGGTAAAATTATCATTCACACGTACTGGAGAAGATCATGAATGTACAATAGTAAGTGAAGCTCAAGGTACTCATAGTTTTAATATTGACCCGACAGATTTAGTCTCGGCTTCTTCAATATCATCTGTAACAGGTGGAAATAGCTTAACAGCTAATGTTGCTTACACAGTAACAATTGAATATCAAGATGCATTACAAAACCCATTAGCTTCAGATTCAAACACCGGTTATGTTTATGATACAGTAACTCAAACCCCAACTCTTGATCTACCTGCAACTGATGCTGTTATTTCTACAAAACCCTTTACTGTCCAGTTTGATCAACCTGAAACAGCATTAGCTACTTCAGTAAAAATAATTTTTACCCGTACTGGTGGAAATCCAGATGGTAATTCTCCTCATACACTGACAGTAACAAGTGAAGCAAGTGGTAATAATAAAACTGTTTCAATCGATGGTGATAATTTTGCTAATAATACAGGTACTGATCCTGCTGCGGGTAATTTAGTAAGTGGTACAATATATACAGTAAAGATTCAATATCAGGATGAACTTAGTAATCCGGTTACATATGATGAAAATACTAATATCGAGTACTCTTATGGTGATCCTATAGTTTTTGCTTCCGGTGGAGATTACGGAGATGCATCATTTCTCCCGAATAGTGATAACAATGCAATGTTCAGATTACAGTTATATTGGAATAATAGCGGACTTCAGCCAACTGTAACTTCGATCCGGTTCGATATTATTGGTACATATAGTTCTTCTGATGTAAAAACAAATGGTATGAAATTATGGCAATCGGCCGATAATTCTTTTAATGCTGGGTCAGACACACAAATCGGTTCTTCAATGGATATAGCTGATCCTCTTACTTTTAGCGGTTTGTCCGAAACAATTCCTGTTTCTCCCGGATACTATTATTTTGTTACTGTAGATGTTTCTGCAACAGCAGAAGGTAGTGATGAAATTGGAGCTGAAGTAGATCAAGCTTCTCATATTACAACTACAGCAACCGTTTCTGGAACTTTCCCAATAAGTGGTAGTACACACCCATTACCTGTAACTTTATCCGATTTCTCTGTTCAATTTGTTGGTGGTCATCCAACCGTCTTATGGACAACCCAGAGTGAGACCAATAATATGGGATGGAATATTTACCGTTCAATTTCTCAAAATATGGGGCAGGCAATACATGTAAATGCTGGAGATCCGATCCCTGGACAAGGAACCGTAACCGAACCTACAGATTATGAATATGTGGATATGCACAGTGTCGAGGAAAACACAACTTATTATTACTGGTTGGAAAGTATAGAAACTTCCGGTGAAACAGAGCTTTTTGGTCCTATTTCATTAACCATTCCTGAGGGAGGAGGGAATTTTGGTACTCCCGCCACTCCGGATGATTATGGTTTAAAGCAGAACTATCCTAATCCTTTTAATCCGGATACGGAAATCAGGTTTGCTCTTGAAGAAGCAAGTTATACAAGACTTACAATCTATAACATCAAGGGTGAGAAAGTAAAAACGATTTTCGAAGGTTATGTTACTGCAGATATAATTCAAACAGCTGTGTGGAACGGTAAAGATGAATCAGGAAGAGATGTTGCATCCGGTATTTATCTTTATAAGTTAGCAACTAAACATGACACCTTTGTTAAGAAAATGTTGTTAGCTAAATAAGAGAATATTTTAAAAATCAAGCCCTCGATTTCGGGGGCTTTTTTTATTGATTACAAATTTTTACTCGTTCCCAAGTTTTTCTTGGGAACGTGTATCCATTACGAAGAAAAACTTCGTAACGAGACTTCGTCATAGTATAACCCGAGTCGGGTTTGCTCGCAAACTCGACTCGGGTTACCTAAAGTAGGTTTTAAATTCTAAACTTAATACATTCCTTCTTATTATTAATTTTTAAAATAACAGCAATATCAAAATCTTTAAAATATTGTTTTTTAAACTTCTTTGACGAGGGAATAAAAAACACAGCTTTTTTTAGGTCTGAAAGAGAAAAATAATAATTGTTAAAATGAATTTGTCCTTCTCTTGATTCTTGTTTTAAATATTCAAATCCCTCTTTTTTAGCTTTTTTCAAAAATTCGTTTTGAAGAAATTCAGGATAAAAATGAGCATTTGTAATATAGCACCAATCCCAACGAAGACAATCCAGGAAATAATTATATTCATCAGAGAAGTTATTTTTTATGAAATCAATTAAGATCTGTGCATTCTTCTGCCAGTCTTTTGTTGTAGAAGTGTATTCTTGTGATTCTAAGAAAAGTGAAAAGTTTAGATAGAAATCAAACGGATATTCAAATTGTTTTGTTATATTCTCAAGTGTAGTTTTGAATTTTCCTGAATTATAATAGAAGTTTAAAAGTTTCTCAATATCCTGGATTTGTACAAGTTCTTCATAAGATAACCATTTAGTTTCTAAAACCTGGTATGGACTGGTTTCTAAAGTTTTTATCCCATATTCATCTATTCTTTCTGAAATTTCTGTACCTGGAAGGACCTTTAAAAAACCTAACTGGAAATAATCAGGATAAAGAGAATAAATTTCATTAAAAGACGTTTTTAGACTTGAAAAATCTTCGTAAGGTAAACCCACTATTAAATCTACATGAACATGGATATTCTTTTGATTAATTATTCGCATAATTTTGTGCTTTGAAATTTGCCATTCATCAGGACGATGAATTTCTTTCAAGGTTGTAGGATTGGTGGATTGAATACCGATTTCAAATTGAAACAAATCTTTGGGACAATCTACCAGAATCTCGAAATCTTCTTCTTCCAAAAGAGATGGAAATACTTCAAAATGAAATTTTATATCTGGATGCATATCAATTAAAAATTTCCATATCTTTCTGGCAAATTCTTGATTTGCATTGAATGTCCTATCAACAAATTTAATTATCCTGGGTTTCTTATCAATTAGAAAAAGAAGTTCTTTTTTAACTGTTTCAAAATCCTTGAATTCGAAAGGTTGATCAAGTCGTGAAGATAGACAATAACTGCATTTATAAGGACATCCACGACTGCTTTCATAATAAACGTATTTTTTATTTAATTCAGGAAAATCTTCATCAATATAGGGAAAGGTAATTTTTGAAAAGTGAGGATTATTAACTTGAATGATCTTCTTTTGTAGATTCAAATCATTTTCCAGAATATGATACATCCCGGCTTCACCAGCACCTGAAACTATAAAATCGATACTTGAGTAATTTTCTAACCATTTCTCTGCATTATAGCTAACTTCAGGACCACCGAGAATGATTTTACTATTGGGAAGAACTTTTTTTATTTCCGGAAGTAAGATTTTGACTATCTCAGTATTCCAAATATACACTGAAAATGAGATTATATCCGGATTTTCGCTATGTATAGCTGAAAGAATATTCAGCAAATTCTGATTAATGGAAAATTCTAAAATGATTGTTTTATAATGTAAATCCTTAACGAAATTTCTGAGGTATCTGATTGCCAGGTTTGAATGAGTATATCTTGCATTAATGCCAACAAAAAGCAGTTTCTTCATCTTAGAAAAATCCTGAATTAAAACGAGAACATCTCCATATTTATATTTTTTAGCCGCTAAGAACGCGAAGAAACACAAAGTATATTGCTATTTATCTTCGTGCTTCTTTGTGAGCTTCGTGGCTAATCATCTTTTTAGCTTTTTCCAGGTCCTCAGGGAAATCGATCTCAATACATGGAATGCCATTTGTTGGAACGGCTTTCAGAACCACATCCTTTGCCAGAAGGTTAACAGCATATTCAAAGTAATTATTTGATTGCCCAGTATCTACTCCGAATTGTAAATACTCTGCAAATTTTTGAAGGACGTCTTTTTTAAATTTTCCGATTCCAATAAATTCACCGGCACATTTTGCAACATCCAGATCTTTCCCGATTTCCAGTATTCTCGAATTTTCATCGATAATCATTTTTACTTCTTCATGAAAGCAGGGTTTTGTTTCCAATAGCAGTTCAGAATGATCGGATTTATTTACAATTTTCTCTAATAAGTTTTTCTGAAAAAGTACATCAGCATTGAAATAAATAAAATCCTCATTAAAATAA
>DAOVQH010000242.1 GCA_030628755.1 Candidatus Cloacimonadota bacterium
AGAAAATTAAAAGCGGAAACTTTAAAAAGACTTGGAGTAATTGCCACTAAAAGGATCATCACTCCACAAGTTAATAATCTTATTGTTAAATTCATGAGAAGGTTCAAGGAAAATTTAGAAAATAAATCATTAAATAAAATGTACTATTACTTTTCAGAAGTAGATTTAAAAAAATACAATCCTTCTTATGAAATTAAGAAAATCCTGGATTATGAGATACGATTGACAGAATCAGTATATAAAGTCTGGGTATTTTTTAAAAATAAGCAAAATCAAGGTGATTCTTTTTATATTGAGTTTTACATCGATGAAAATAACCACCTTAAAATTATTACTCCACCTACCAGACCTAAAAAAATAATCAAACTGGATTCTAACTCTATAGAAGCGCAAAAAATAAAAGAACTGTTAAAAAAATCCCCTGTCGATAGAAACGGCAAAACAAAATATCCTATTGAAGAATTGGAAAAAATCCTGAAACAATTGGAAGAAAAGAATTGAAAAGATAATAAAAATGACTCTTAATAAGAAAGTTATTTAACTAGAAACTCAAGTTTTATTATATCAAGTGGTTTATTTTGTTTGTTTCAATTCATTTTAAGAAGTAAAAAAACTAATCTTTAAAGATACATATAAAAAAAGCGACGTGAACGCCGCTTTTAGAAAACTGTAAATCTTATGGGTTCAATCTAATAATATTTATCGCCTGGGTTCCCTTATCTGTTTCAATGAGATCAAATTCAACATCTTCTTCTTTAACTAAAAATTTTCTACCTTTATCTGAAGCTGTAACTATTGATTTCCAATGTACAAAATACTCTTTTCCTTCATCAGTAATGACAAATCCATATCCTTTGGCATCGTCGAACCACTTAACTTTTCCTTTCATAAAACCATCCTTTAATGCTATCATAAACCAATCTGCTTATTATTGGAATTATAGCAAGTATTTTTTTATTATAGAAAAGGTTTACAGAAATGACTTCCTTTGATTATATACTTTTCAGGTTTAATAATTTCATACTATTTAAGCAGCAGACATTTCTTTACATCTATTGTATTGCTGTCTGCACTTAATTTGTAGAAATAGATCCCAGTGCTTACACATTTTCCATTATTATCTGTTCCATTCCAGGTAATTGAATGTTTACCCGCTTCCAATTTATCATCAATCAAAGTTTTAACTTTCTGTCCTTTGATGTTATAAATAACAATCTCTGTGTGCTTTGTGTTCTTAGCGAGAGAAAATGAAATGGTTGTTGCAGGACTGCGACCGGCTCCGGCAACTGCCGGAATGAACGGATTCGGGTAATTCTGGTTCAGCACTGCTTTAGCGATCTCTGGAACGATCTCGTCAGCACTTGTAACCAATTCATTATCACCATAAAATCCTGTTCTTTTATAATTTCCCCTGTAGGTTTTCCATGGTGTTTTCGTTCCTTTGGGTAGTTTGCAGTCAATAATAAAGGCTCCTACTGTAATTCCTGAAATAATATCAAAATCTCCATCCCAATCGATATCCTCAATACTGGAAGGAGTATTTCCTATTAATCCCACAGGAACAGGTGCAAATTCAACTTCTGTGCCATCACTGTGATATACATAAAGGTCATTTGTATTGGTAAAGCAAAGCAGGTTGAGATTATCATCGTTATTCAGATCAACTGCAAGAGGAGGATTAACGACTGAATGTCCCATATCTACCGGCCAACCGCTTAAGTCAGTTCCATCCTGCTGAACGATATAAAGAAAACCTGTAACAGTAGCGAAAGCGATCTCAAGCTCGCTGTCATTATCGAAGTCTGCAGTAATTGGAGAGCAGGCAATTTTATGATCAATATCCTTAGAGCAGAGAACATTACCTGTATTACTGATAACATGGAATTTCTTGTCTGCTGTACCCACTGCAATCTTCAGATTATCCAGCACTATAGGAGCAGAACAAATAGAAGAACTAAGATCAACAGGGAAACCAGGAATGTTTTCACCATCCATATTGATTGCATAAAGCAAACCATCTAATGTCCCAATAAGAATTTCATTAGCACCATCTTGGTCCAGATCAGCAGAAGCCATCTCTGCAAAACTGAGCATTGGCATTGTTACAGGAAAATTATCCAACAGATTACCAGAAGAATCCAAAACGATCAAATTCCTATTAATGTCCAAACTAATAATATCAGGAATATTATCACCATCTATATCTGCAACCATCGGGGTTAAAAGGTTTTCACTATCATTTTGATATTCAAACATAAATTCACCATTTTGATCTATAGCAAATATTCTGCCGGTCCTGGTTGCCATGATTATTTCATCATGATTATCTGCATTTATATCTGCCAGTGCAGTACTTTTCCACATACCTTCTTCATTCATCCACGGAAATCCTGCTAATTGAACAGCATCGATATTCAAAAGATTTATATCTGCATAAGCATCTATTATCATTAATTCTTTTGAACCGTTTTCATCGAAATCGCAAATTATGGGATTACTCAGAATTGAATGATCTGTTGTCCAGGGCCAGTTCTTCTGAAATAAAGAAACCTCAAAACTCAAGGTATAGGTTTTATCGAAAGATGTGTTACCACTGACTGGAGCAGTTACTTGAAGATAATATTCATAGGAATCATAATTGCAGTCCTGTGGAACCTGAACCACAAACGGGGTTGAACTGCTAGTTGAGCCACTTTGAATATTTCCATAAAAAACATAATCAATCAATACTAATATATCTTCATCTTCAAAGCTAATTGTTGCAGATACATCTGTTGCATCAGCCCAGCCTTCCAGGTTTTCCAGTTCAATATATATTTCGATTTCTTCTCCCGGATTTGGAATACCGTCTCCATCTCCGAGTACTGAATCGTCGTAAACCACATCGACTGGTTGAATATATGGAAAAATTCCACTTGCTTCTTTTATTTCGATAGAAGGATCCCCAAATAAAACCAATTCATAGTGTACCCAGCGCAGAAAAGTATTGGATATCGCCTGATTAGCCAGCACAACTCTGGATTCATCGAGTGCTTTTCCAAGCTGGCGAATATTATTTGTAAAGATAGCTTTGAAAAACTCAATGTCATAAGGCTGGGAAGGTCCATTCGTGCTCCCGGGCATGTACCAACCATAGCGAGTGTTTCCAACAAAGGCAAATAATCCACCTTCAGCAAAGACCAGGTTTTCCCCAATACTCTCGGAGCCATGGCTCGTTGCTTCATCAAAAGCAGCAGGATAGCAACCCTGTGTATATGCAAATCCATACTGAGTATTTGTGTAAGATGAGGTGTGCCCGGTTCCCTGACCAAAAACCATACTTTCATTAGAATGCCCCATATGATTTATGATTCCTACTCCACTGTTAATGACATCTTTAACTGCCTGTGTACTGAAAGTTCCTTCCCTATCATAAAGCCTGTAAACATGATAATCCTGCTCTAAATTGGGAGACATAGAAGCAAATTCATCTTTATAATCTCCACCCCAGGTAAGAGGATTCCAATTCAAATTTTCTCCCAGCAGATAAGCTATATCATCACTTACACAAGCATTATCAACATAGTAATAGGTTTTATTAAAGAAATTGGAAAATTCACTTTCAGATTCAGCAGGAATCCTGCCGATGGAAACTTCCGGTACCATATCAACATTATCTGCAACTTCTCCATAAACACCATTCCCATTCCCATCCCAATTATTATCCAAACAGCCATAATAAAGGTCGCAGGGCATGTGATAGTCCACAGTTCCGTAACCTGTATCTATGAATACAAACCTGATTGGAATGATCTCATCATCTCCACCAAGTATAATATATTCCAGAGGAGTTCCTGTAGAGGAATAAACAGTGTAAGCGTCAATTATAAAGTTTTTGATCTTTTCCTGGTCATCTATTCCTGGATATTCTTCATAAATATCGGAAGTTAAAAAAACTGCTGTAGAAATTCCATGGTCATTTTTCCAGGTAACAAAATCATCGAAATATAATTCCCGTTCTGTATCGGTTATTATTATCATCGAATATGGGTCATCCGGGTCAACCAGGGAACGGTTTGATGTAGTGCTTTGTTTATGGTATGTACTCAATTCTTCACTGTTGATAACCAGTATAGAAATTTTTGATTTAGTTGTGGAATCTAATAATAAAAGATTGTTCTGTTGCTTATATTTTCTGTTATCATATTCAGATGTGAAATTAATCTCAGCATTTTTAAACCATTTAATTTCACCAGTTACAGGATTATATTTATATGGATAAATATTTACCAGAA
>DAOVQH010000085.1 GCA_030628755.1 Candidatus Cloacimonadota bacterium
AAGACCAAAACCAGCTAAAACAACTACAGAAAATTGCAAGAGAATCAGTATCATCGCTGGCACCCGGAATTTATTAAAACCCGGAAGGTAATTCAACAGTAGATTGGATAAGAATGGCAGATGCTTTCCAAAAGATATAAAAAGTGCAACTATGGAAACCGTCATCAGTACTTTAACAGAACGTGATTTATTGAGAAAGACGGCAAATAGAGCTAATAAGAAAATGATAACACCCATATACATCGATGTTTGAGTGAAAGGCATCCAGCCCCAGTAATAGGGAGAAACACCACCATAGATACTGGGATTCAGAAAAGTAAGAATTTCCAATGGATGAAAAGACCAGCTGGTAGCATAACTTGTTTCTAATCCACTGGAACCTCCTCGGATTGTGAACTCTCCATATTCATATGTAGAAAAATAGGGTTGAGCCACAGCTGTGAATGAAATTATTAACACCAAAACAAGCAGTAATGTAAAGATGAAAAGTTGTTTTATTTCCCTGTCCTTTATTGCCCATACAAGTTGGAAAATCCAGTAAATTCCCAGCATAAGAAAAGTGTAATATGAAATCTGGGGGTGGTTTTCACGAAGTTGTCCGATTATAATTAGAGATGCCAGACCAAGTGCCAGGATACTTCTGCGTTGTCTCAAATAATGAACAACAAAAAATATCCAGGGGATATAAACGATTGCTTTGAATTTGGAATTGTGCCCTATTTCCAAAAGCCCGATAAAATGGCAGGAAAGAGAAAAAGCAACCGCACTGATGAATGCTATGATTGGATCGAATTTCAGAAATATCATCAAAAGATATACGCCCAATCCCATCATAAACATCAGCAGTATCCGCCAGTTCATTACCTTGTTCGTGAATCCCAGGATTGAATTTATGAAAGGATATTTTGAACCGAATGAAGTTAAATATCCCGGCATACCGCTGAAGATATTCGGGTTCCACAAAGCCTGGTCTTCATGAGTTTTATTATATTCCCTTAAGACCTGAGCTGAAGTTCTCCATTGCATTGTGTCACTTGCAGAAGGCACATAATTCTTAAATGCAATTTTAAAGAAAAAGATAGATAAAATTGCAAGTAACAGTAAAATGAAAATTAAATGCTTAAATTTTCCTTCGAATATCTTTTCGAAAAATCCTTTCTTTTCAATTACTTTCTTTTTGGCTTTAATTTTTACAGCCATGGTTAATCCTTTATTAAAATTTTATCTGAAAAATTATTTGAATCGAATTGAAGTCAATTAAAAAAAATCTTGCTTTCAGTATTTAAAATTTTAATAAGGCAAAAGTTATGAATAAATTTAAATTAGTTTCCAGCTATAAACCAAAGGGTGATCAACCTCAGGCAATAAAAGAGCTTGTGCAAGGAATTGAAGCTAATGAAAAGTATCAAACCTTGCTTGGTGTTACCGGTTCAGGAAAAACATATACGATTGCAAATGTTATTAAAGAAGTGAACAAACCAACTCTGGTTATTTCTCATAATAAGACACTTGCTGCTCAGCTTTATGGTGAGTTCAAACATCTATTCCCGGAAAATGCAGTTGAATTTTTTATCAGTTACTATGACTATTACCAACCAGAAGCTTATATTCCCGGTCAGGATATTTATATTGAAAAAGATGCTGATATAAACAGCCAGATTGAAAAACTGCGTTTGCATACTACTATGAGCCTGATGGAACGCAAAGATGTTATTATCGTTGCCAGTGTTTCATGTATTTATGGATTGGGCACACCACAGGAATACCGTGATGCTCTCATCAGGATAAAAGTTGGAGATATGATGGAGCGGGATGAACTTCTGAAAAAGCTGGTAAATATTCATTATGGCAGGAATGATATTGCCTTTGAACGGGGAACATTCCGGGTTCAGGGGGATGTGGTTGATATTTATCCGGCTTATATGGAACACTCTGTTCGTGTTGAATTTCTCGGTGAGGAGATTGATAGGATTTCAAGGTTAAATCCTCTTGATAATCGGATTCTTGAAGTTGTTAATGAATATCCTATCTATCCTGCGAATCATTTCATAACCACAAAAGCGATATTAGAAAGAGCGATTTCTTCGATAAAAGAAGAGCTTAAAGATAGAATTGCTTATTTTAAAAAGGAAGAAAAACTTCTTGAAGCTCAACGTATCGAGCAGAGGACAAATTTTGATATAGAAATGCTCAGGGAAATTGGCTATTGCTCAGGGATTGAGAACTATTCACGTCATCTTACAGGTGCAAAAAAAGGAGAACCACCTTCCTGTCTGCTGGATTATTTCCCGCAGGATTTCCTGATGGTTATAGATGAATCCCACGCTTCAATTCCTCAGATACACGCTATGTATGGTGGTGATTATACCCGCAAAAAGAATTTAGTGGATTATGGTTTTCGCTTGCCTTCTGCCTTTGATAACAGACCATTAAAATTCCATGAATTTGAAAAAAAAATAAACCAGGTTATCTTTGTTTCTGCCACTCCCGGTCCTTATGAATTGAATAAAACCTCTGGTGTTTTTGTGGAGCAGGTCATTCGTCCCACAGGTCTTCTTGATCCTGAAATAGAAATTAAACCTGTTGATTCTCAAGTTGACGACCTGCTGGAACAAATAAGAGTAAGAACAACAAAAGAACAGAAAATATTAGTTACAACTTTGACCAAACGCATGGCAGAAGACCTTAGTGAGTATCTTGGTAGAGCAGGAGTAAGAACCCGGTATCTCCACAGCGAAATAAAAACGATCGAGCGTTCAAAAATTATCAGGGATTTAAGACTTGGAAATTTCGATGTACTGGTTGGAATAAATCTGCTGAGGGAGGGTCTGGATATGCCCGAGGTTTCTCTTGTTGCCATTCTTGATGCAGATAAGGCGGGATTTTTACGTTCCACGCGTTCTTTGATTCAAACTTCCGGGAGAGCAGCTCGTAACATAGATGGAAAGGTAATTTTTTATGCGGATAATATTACCTCTGCGATAGAGGAAACTATAAGGGAAACTAACCGCAGACGAAGCAAACAACTGCAGTATAATAAGGATAATAATATAACCCCTGAAAGTATCAAAAAAAATATTGACGACATAATGGCTTCTACAAGTGTTGCCGACGGTTATCAGGAACCTGGTAAAAAAGAAGGGTTGCCAGATAGAAAAAAATTCATGGAATACCTGGAATTAGATTCCAAAGAAAAGGTGGTTGAATTGCTTGAGAAAGAAATGAAAGAAGCATCCGACAACCTGGAATTTGAAAAAGCTGCAGAGCTTAGAGATAGAATCTTCGAACTCAAGGAGTTGTAGCTTTCAGGAGCTTGAAAAGAACAAAATGAACTCACAAGATATCCGTTCAAAATATTCAGATATAAATATTAAAAACAATTTGTCCTTTTACCTTTCAAAAAGAAAAATAATATCTTAGTAAAAAATTCATTGCTGATATTTTTCCTGTAAGGAGATAGAATGAACTTATCAAGAAAGCCATCAGATATAGAGAAACACAGAGAAGGTACTATTATAAGAACCGACGATTCATCCGTAAAGATGGAAGTCGAAATAGACGAGGTTAGAACAGAAGTTGATTACAAAAAATCACCGGTTTACATCTACTATGATTGGTGTGCTAAATGCGGCATTTGTGTTGCCTTTTGTCCGACTGGAGTCTTGGGGAAAAAACCAGATGGCTCTCCTTATGTTAAAAATCCTGAGAAATGTACTCACTGCGAAACCTGTGATAGACTATGCCCGAATTTTGCAATAACCGGTGCAAAGGATAAGTAGGAGGAAACATGGCAAGAGTGAAAAAAGATATAGAGAAGCAAGTTGTTCTTATGCAGGGTAATGAAGCAATTGCACGCGGGGCATTGGATGCGGGAGTTAATTTCTTTGCTGGTTATCCAATTACACCTTCAACTGAAGTTGCAGAAATTCTTTCGGTCGAACTGCCAAAACGAGGTGGGAAGTTAATTCAAATGGAAGATGAAATTGCCAGTATATCCGCAATCATCGGAGCCTCTCTCGCTGGAGCAAAGGCTATGACAGCCACAAGTGGTCCTGGTTTTTCTCTTATGCTGGAAGGAATTGGTTTTGCAAAGATAACTGAAACACCATGCGTGGTAATAGATGTGATGCGAGGTGGACCAAGTACAGGACTTCCAACTAAACCTTCCCAAAGTGATATAATGCAGACCAGATGGGGAAATCACGGTGATGCACCGGCTATTGTTCTTTATCCTGATTCTGTTCTTGAAACTTATGAACTTACTATCAGGGCTGTAAATCTATCTGAAAAATACAGAACTTGTGTTGTTCTGCTCACAGACGAAATTCTGGGACATATGAGAGAAGCTGTATCCCTGCCGGATCTTAAAAATATTAAGATTGTAAACAGAATTAAACCAACAGTTCCACCTGAGTGGTATAGACATTATGATGAAAATCCAAAGTATATTCAACCTGTTGCCAGTTATGGTGAAGGTTATCGTTTCCATGTTACAGGATTGGCTCACGATGATTATGGATTCCCAACCAATAAAGCAGATGAAATTACGCTGATGATGGATAGATTGAAGAAGAAAATAACTCATCATCTTAAAGATATTATACAGATAGAAAGCTTCAAAATGGAAGACGCCAGAACAGCCATCTTTGCTACGGGAATTACAGCCAGAGCAGCCAAATCTGCTGTTTTAATGGCGCGTAAATCTGGAAAGAGAGTAGGACTCATTCGACCTCTAACCATCTGGCCCTTCCCTGATGATGCTATTAGAAAATATCTCAGGAACGTAAAAAATATATTTGTTCCTGAATTGAATCAGGGACAGCTTATTAAAGAAGTTAAAAGAGTGATGGGTGGAGTGTGGAACTACGAAAGCAGGAAATCAAGGCAAATCATTCCTATCCAGAAATACAATGGTGAACTGATAACTCCTACTGAAATTGTAAATGCTATGAAGGAGGTAAGATAAAATGCAAAAAATACCTCAAAAAATAATTCATAATAAATATTTAAGGCATAGAAAAAAGTTCCCGCACGTATGGTGTCCTGGTTGTAGTAATGGAATCGTGCTTGGTGCAGTTATACGCGCAGTTGCGGAATTAGAATGGAAAAGAAGTGATATTACAATGGTTTCTGGAATTGGGTGCTCCAGTAGAATGCCGGTTTATGTTGATTTTAATACCCTGCACACGCTTCACGGTAGAGCTATCGCATTTGCAACAGGGGTCAAGTTGTTCAAACCGGAATTGAAAGTTATAGTTGTTACAGGTGATGGTGATGCTACTGCTATTGGAGGAAATCATTTTATCCATGCAGCCCGTAGAAATATTGACCTGACAGTTATTCTTCTTAATAATTATATTTATGGTATGACTGGTGGACAATATTCTCCAACCACTCCCATTGGTGATAGAACAACAACAACTCCATATGGCAATATAGATCCTGCGTTTGATATCTGTGAACTGGCTCTGGGAGCAGGAGCTGCATTTGTAGCCCGGACTACAGCCTATCACGCTACTGAAGCACAAACTTTCATTAAAAAGGCACTTGTACATAAAGGATTTTCACTTGTTGAAATTATATGTGCATGTCCGATTATTTATGGGCGAATGAATAAGAAAGGTGATGCTCCTGCAATGATGAAATCAATGAAGGAAAATATTCTTTCAATTAAAGCCTATGAAAAACTGACTGAAGAACAAAAGGAAGGAAAAATCAAAAGAGGAATTTTCAGAGAAGTTATAAAACCTGAATATACAGAGGAATATGATAAACTTGTTAAATCCCTGCAAGCTTCTATAGGAGAGGTAGATAATGACAGAACGTAAATTCAAGAAAGAAATCAGGCTAAGTGGAAGCGGTGGGCAAGGATTAATTACAGCAGGAATAATTCTGGCAAAAGCTGCTATTCTGGATAAGGCAATAGTCACTCAAACCCAGAGTTATGGTCCTGAATCCCGAGGAGGTGCAAGTAGAGCGGATGTTATTATCAGTAATTCGGAGTTTTATTTTCCTGAAGCTACAAAATTTGATGTATTACTGACCTTAACTCAGGAAGCTTGTGATAAATATTCTGTGAATTTAAAGGACAACGGAATCTTAATTGCAGATAGTACTTTTGTGAAAAATATTGTTCTTATGGATTCCGAGATTTACGAATTACCTTTCACTGAGATAGCTCAAAAAAAGTTGGGTACAATACTTCCGGCAAATATAATGTCCCTGGGATTTTTAGTAAGGATAACTGGAGTAGTTAGTGAAACCTCCTTGAAAAAAGCTATCAAGAGTTCAATAAAACCTCAATATATCGATTTGAATCTGAAGGCAGTAAAAATCGGATTTAAACTGGCAGATAATTATGTAAAGGAAGATTAAATTTCATAGTTTAATGAGTTCTGCAAAATTGATAATTTCACTTCATTTGTCATTCTCGTCGGTCTCGGCGCCTCTGTCTCGGCATGGCACATTTAGGTTTCCAGATAAATGGGATGACTTGCCGAGCCAAGACAGGCAGACGGGTGTAAACGGGAATCCACTGAAATACTTGTCCTCACGAAAGTGGGGAAAGAATTTTAGATTCCGCATCAAGTACGGAATGACAACAACAGAGCAGGCAAGTAAGGAATGACAACAACAGGGTATTTTGCATATCTCATTTCATAGTTTAATATTTGGAGAATTCAGTGCTAAAAAAAATCAGTCATATTGGAATAGCTGTAAAGGATCTTGATGAAGCTGTTGAATTTTATAAAAAACTGGGCTTGGAAGTTGAAGCAACTGAAATAGTGGAATCTCAGAAAGTCAAAGTTGCCTTCATCCCTGTTGGTGATGTTAGAATTGAACTCTTGGAAGCTACTTCTGAAGACAGTACAATTGCGAAATTCATAGAAAAGAGAGGAGAAGGAATACACCACCTGGCTTTAGGAACTGATAATATTGTCTCTAAACTTAAGAATATCGAAACAAAGGGAATACAACTAATTGATAAATTACCACGAAAGGGAGCACATAATTCAAAGATTGCATTTCTACACCCTAAATCCACCCAAGGAGTTCTTATAGAACTTTGTGAAGAAACAAAAAATGACTCTTAAAATGTTTATGTAAATATATAGAATTTTCTTATTATTAATATGAATTTCATTAAAAAAAAAATATTAATTAAATTGTTTGACAAAGTTAGAGTTTTGAAAATTTTCTATCCGCAAAAAAAAGAAAAGAAATAGATGCGTAAAAGTCAGCTAATTTGGTATTCTTAAATGAGGTTGAGTTGAAGAGGATTTGCTGGTTAAGTTCTGGTTTGATAGTTGGTAATTGTTTAGATACTTGCAAAGGAAATATAAAAAAAAGAGAAGCTTCCGAACTAGACGAACAACCAGGCGCAAAATTATTTGTTATATAACTAAACGTAGTTTGTTGTTTTGTAAACTGCGTTTTTTTTATTCATTAGTGTGATTTTTTTATCGGTTGAGATTCAGGAGATTTTATGAGATATTGGGAAGTGCCATTTGGCAAAGAAAAGCCAAAAACTCCTATTGGCGAAATCCATATACTCAAAGAACGATGTAAAGGATGCGGTTTCTGTGTGGAATACTGTCCCAAAGATGTCCTTGAAATGTCAGATGAATTTAATTCCAAAGGTTATCATCCGCCAAAAATAGTGAATGAAGAGAACTGTGTAAACTGTGGTCTATGTGAGATGATCTGCCCTGAATTTTCTATTTGGTGTACTTTGAAAGAGGAGGTAGCTCTTGAAAACTAACCCAAAGGCGGTTTTAACCGGAACACATACTCTTAATGGTAATGAGGCTTGTATAGAAGGCGCCTTTGCTGCAGGATGCCGTTTTCTCGCTGCTTATCCAATCGTGCCTGCCATTGAAACAATAGAAAGATACTTGAAAAGAAGCGCAGAGGTAGGTGCCACCTTTATTCAGATGGAAGATGAAATTTCAGCTCTTGCTGCTGTAATAGGTGCATCCTGGACCGGGAAAAAGTCGATGACAGCAACTTCCGGACCCGGCTTTTCCAATATGATGGAGCATTTGGGACTTGGTGTAATGCTGGAAACTCCTTGTGTAATCGTTGATGTGCAACAGGCAGGACTATCATTAGGAATTCCAAATCGTGCAGGACAGGGCGACATGATGCAGGCAAGATGGGGTTCTCATGGGGATTATGAAGTAATAACTCTTGCTCCGGGCTCTCCTCAAGAAATGTTTGATTTTACCATTAAGGCTTTCAATTTCTCTGAAAAATATAGAACACCTGTCATTGTTATATCAGATGAGTATATAGCTCATAAGAAAGAAAAGGTAGTAATCCCTCCTACTGATAGAATAAAAATTGAACCGAGACGATATTTTAAAGGACAAAAGGATAAGTACTTACCATTCAAAAGAGATAAAGATTTTGTTCCTCGTATGGTAGATATTGGCGATGGCTATAAATTTCATGTTACAGGTCTGACCCATGATGATAAAGGTTATCCTATTATGCTTG
>DAOVQH010000119.1 GCA_030628755.1 Candidatus Cloacimonadota bacterium
ACTCATATCCGGCGATTACCGGACGCAGGCTTGTGCGCAGTAGGCGCATTCAAATCCTGCCCTCGCTACCATTTTATATAGAGTGGAGAAAGATACAAAATGGAGTCGGGCTCATATCCGGCAGTTGCCGGACGCAGGCTTGTACACCAAAAGCATATTTACAGGCTGAAGGTGTATTCAAATCCTGCCCTCGCTACCATTTTATATAGAGTGTGGAGAAAGACATAAAGTGGAGTCGGACTCATATCCGGCGATTACCGGACGCAGGCTTGTGCGCAGTAGGCGCATTCAAATCCTGCCCTCGCTACCATTTTATATGTAATAGAATTTATAGATGTGCTTTAAATAAAGGCGGCGTAGCTCAGCCGGTTAGAGCATCGGAATCATAATCCGAGTGTCCGGGGTTCGAGTCCCTGCGCCGCTACCATATTTATATAGAGTGCGCCAATAGCTCAGCAGGATAGAGCAACGGATTTCTAATCCGTAGGTCAGGGGTTCGAATCCCTTTTGGCGTGCCATTTTATATTGAAAATTTAATATTGAAAATTCTCTATTTATTCATTTGTAATTTGTAATTTGTGATTTGGAATTTCTTTTTTTGGTGGGTGTAGTTCAATGGTAGAGCACCGGATTGTGGTTCCGGGCGTTGTGGGTTCAAATCCCATCATCCACCCCAGTTTAAAGAGCCATCAACAATTAGATGGCTCATTTTTTATTCTTATTCAAATAATCAATCCATTCTTCGAATCCTTCTCCTGTTTTTGCTGAGAGTTCGATGACTTCCATTTGTGGATTTATATTTTTTATGTTTTCTTTGATCTTTTCGGTATTTATGTCGAGATGGGGAAGAAGGTCGGTTTTGGAAATTAAACAAAGCTGAGAATTCCTGAAGGCTAGCGGATATTTAAGAGGTTTATCTTCACCCTCTGTAACGCTGAGAACTACTGTATTAATATGCGCTCCCACATCAAATTCCGCAGGACATACCAGGTTGCCGATATTTTCTACGAACAGAATATCAATTCCCCCAAGGTCGATTTCATCTATTGCAGATCTTACCCAACCGGACTCCAGGTGACAGTCGCCACCAAAAGGACCTGTATTTATCTGATAAGTTCTAATTCCTAATTTTGCAATTCTTTCTGCATCGAGAGTTGTTTGGATATCACCTTCAATAACGAATATTTTTTTCCCGAATTCTTTTGCGGTTTCTTCGATAATTGTAGTTTTACCCGAGCCAGGAGAACTCATCAGGTTGATATATAAAATTCCCCGAGTTTTTAGAGTGTTTCTTAATTCTTCAGCGATCCGGTCGTTGATATTCAATATTTTTTTCATTACTTTAATTTCTTTTATATCCATCTATTTCTCCTTTAAGGGTTCTGCAAAATGAAAAAAGGCTGTCTTTCTGAGGAAATCTTCGGAGTAGTTTCTAACGAAGAATCTCATTATAAGCGTAGATCCTTCGATAGAAAAGCAAGAAGAATTTCTCAGGATGACAAAAAACACTCTATTTTGCAGAAATTATATTTATCTTTTATCAACCCTCACTCTACCTGCCTTGCCGTAGTTTTAACGTAGGCAGGACCCTCTCCCTATCTAGGGCGAGGACTTTATTCTGGCGAATTAATATAATTTTCCTTCTAATTTTATTGTGTCTTCCTTGTCAAGAGTAGATCTGCCCTCGTAAAAGTAACTGTAAGGCAAGCAAAGGCCCTAATACACAAAGAATGTGTCAATTCCCTTTTTACATTATTTACTTCTTTTACATTTAACCGTTCCGAAGGTTAAGAGAAGCATGAAGTGCAATAACCGTTCGGAAGGTATTCAGTTTTCGGTGTTAGATTTTAGTGTTCCCTTCATGTTTAGAATAGCAGAAAAGTGTTACGAGGATTGGGTGTCAAATGATTTTTTTAGCCACCCCGATATAGTCATTCTTCCTTACCCCGATACAGTCATTCTTCCTTACGGGGCAGGTGGGGCAGGCGAAGGGCACGAAGGGGGCACGAAGGGGATGGTTTGTTTTTGTTTCTCACCGCTGGTTCAATTTTGGAAATTGAACCTAAATGTTTTGTTCAGGGTGCAAACCAAAATCAACCAATGTTATTTTTTATGAATTTTTTTATATTCTTTTTGCATCATTTTTTCTCCAACTCTTATAAAAAAGTTATTTTCCCTACATAGAATATATGAAAAATATATTCCAACTTGAAAGAGTCGGTTAAACCATTCCGAAAGTTTGCAACCATACAGAAGTTCTTTTTATTATAGAAAGACACAAAGTAGTCTTAAATATCTTTCCTCTGGATTTTAATCTTCTCTACTGTTGCTTCAAATATGGAATCTTTCATTAATTTTTGAACATCAGTATCTTTCTCATCAATTAATGCTTTAGGGATATAATAGTGCAATTCTGCTATCGGATGATACTCTTTATTGATAAGTTTTAAAACCTGCTCTGTCATTTCTGCGCTTTTCTTTTCTTTGATTGCAAAAGCATAAATCAACATTAATGATTTATTGAAAGTATCCTCTTTTTGCTTCTTATTTTCAAATACAATATGTTTTATTATATTAAGCCATAAACTTGCAAATTCCATATACTTTGAATCTGCTGAACTTACAGTTTCAATGAGATTAAAAAGTGCAGAGAAAGATATAACTAAAGGATAAGGACTTTTTAAACTTTCCATGATTTTCCAGCTTTTCTCAGAAAAATATGTTTTAATTATTTCATTCTGTTTATAGTGCATAAGTATGAGAATATGCTTCAATATCCTCTCTATAGATATTCCTTTATTAAATAGATTTTGAATAGAATCAGATACTTTGAAGTTATCAGCAATAAATTTAAACAAAAAATCATAAGTAGGTTTTATTACAATTGGAAAAACATCTATATTTAATGTTAATAACTGAAAATCTTTTATACAATTATCAAATTCTTTTAAATGAGCATAAGACATTCCTCTATTATGGTAAGTAAAAGCATCTTCAGGATTCAATTCAATCGCTTTTGTATAATCCTTGATTGCTTTATTATATTCTTTTAAATCAGAATATCTATTTCCTCTATTGTTATAAGCTTCAGCATCTTCAGGATTTAATTCAATTGCTTTTGTATAATCTTTGATTGCTTTATTATGTTCTTTTAAATCAGAAAAACTATTTCCTCTATTGTAGTAAGCTCCAGCATCTTCAGGATTTAATTCAATCGCATTTGTATAATCCTTGATTGCTTTATTATATTCTTTTAAAGATGAATAACTATTTCCTCTATTGTAATAAGCAGAAGCATCTTCAGGATTAAATTCAATCGCTTTTGTATAATCCTTGATTGCTTTATCATATTGTTTTAGAGCTGAATAACTATTTCCTCTATTGTTATAAGCAGAAGCATATTCAGTATTTAATTTAATTGCTTTTGTATAATCCTTGATTGATTTATCATATTGTTTTAAAACATTATTTGAATAACCTCGCAAAAAATAATAATCAAATTTTTTGGGTTCTTTCTTTATTAACTTATTTAAAATACTCAATGCTTTTTCAAATTTATTACTTTCAATTAATTCTAAAACTTCTTTAATCTCTTTTTCCACTTCTTTTTTTGGACTCTTTAGAAATTCAAAATATTTTTTTACTTCTTTTTGTTCCAGCCATTCTAAAGCTTTTTTATATGTTTCAAGTTCAGAGCGGAAAGTAATTTTATCTTCAATATTTTCTTTTGATATTAAATTTTCCAACTCTCCGATTTTCATTTTTATTTTTTTGAAAGGAAAAATAAAACTCAAAAATTCTGAAACCCATCTTGCGTTCTCCTGGTATATTCCTCCCATTCTCATTTGATACCAAACACGATAAATATATTCATTCAAAATAAAAAGATCTTTTTTAAGAGCTTTTATCGCTTCCAATCTGAGCCAGTGAGTAACTTTGAGTTTATTAACCTGAGAACTAACAATTTCGTCGGGTAGATTACAATCTTCAGCAATATCTTTTTTAGAAAGTAATGGAAATAGATTTGTTGATAAAGAATCAATAATCAGTCTCTGCTGGTATGATAAGGTTTCTGTCTCTCTTTGGAAATAAGGAGTTAAATCAGAAATAAATATTTTCATCATTTCTTTAATTCTTTTTACTTCACCGTTCTCAAGAAATTTATATAAAAGCATAATCAGTCTTGGATTACCACCTGAAAGTAAACCGAAAACACTGATATCTGATTTCATTTCCCTTAGATTTTTTTTTAGTTTATTTGTTTTATAGACTTCGCAAAATTTATAAAGCATTTTCATTATTTCATCACTATTCATTCCTTCTAATTTTCTTGTTCTGAAAAAATGATAGAAAGGCATTCCATAATCTCTTAATTTTCCAGGTATTTGAACTGCTGATGCAATCCAGATCATCAAACCGGAGTATTGAAGAAAAATATCCCTTAATCTCTTCTGACCATTTTCATCGATTTGTTTACTGAAAACTTCTTGCAGGTTTTCTATAAAAAAAATAAATTTCTTTTTTAACATTTTATTTATTTTTATCAATATGTTTATATACTTCTCAACCAGTTCTAATTCCTGTTCTTTTCTTTTTGTTGCACTACCAATAACTTTAATTTTTTCAATATCTTCAATTTCGCTTATACATTGTTTGCAATTTTTTAATTCATCCTGACATTCCAATTCCATTGTAATAAGTGAAGCAAATTTTTTAAATAACCGGTAAAGACTGTTTACAGTAAATAACTCTTCAGGACATAATATTGGAAACCATCTTTCCGAAAGTTTTTTATCCTCTCTGGTTTTGTGATAGATCAATGTAAGAATGTGAGATTTTCCCATTCCTCTCGCTCCGTAGATCAGCCAGGATTGATTTGTTAATTTCCCCTTTTTATCAGGAATTATACTTTTCATTATTTGATCTATTACTTTTTGTGAAATGAATTCTGTAGCTTTCAATTCTTGGGGTGTTTTTAATCTTGGATCATAAGGATACATTTTTATCTCCTGTCAAAATGTTTTTTGTTTTTCCACCATCCTGCCATTAATTTTGAGAGAAAAGAATATTCATCACCATCTTTTTTAATATAAGCTTCATCTTCAAGTCTGTTTAATAGTTCATCTAATCTTTCTTTTGTAAGATATTCATCGATATATGAAAATAGATCGTCAAAGCTTAATTTATCGTGTGAAAGATGGCTTAGAATGATTTTAGAAGGTTTTTCAAGGTTTTCTTCTTTGAGATATTTTTTCAACCTATTGTGAAATTCCTCCAATCCAAATTCTTCTTGCTCATAAAAATTTTGTATTGCTTTTCCCAAGATTTCAAAATCAATTATTTTATTTTCGGGACTAAGTTTTTGTATCTCATCAGCAAGAAGTTGAATAAAATACGGCATTCCATCTTCGATATAAGGTAATAAATATTCTTGTGATTTTCTGTCTAATTCATAATCTATTGAAAATAATAAACATCGGAAAAGAAGTAAGCTATTATCCTTATTAAATAAAGGGAAATTCAAAGTTCTATATTCATTTAATTTATCGGAAAAACCCAGTTTTGAAACAGTTCTGAAAAGATTTATAGAACCTGTTAGAACTGTATGTAAATTAGTACATTCATTTCTAAAATCCCTAAATCTAGCTAGAAATGGTTCTAATATTCCCTTTTTCTTTAGAGTTAATATAAAGTCAGGAAACTCATCTATGAATAGAGTGAAATTTTTCTTTTGAAATATATGTTCCAAATATCTTTTTATTTGTTCATCATTTGTTTTGGATATTTTTCCGAGCTTTACATAAGGATTTTCAGGAAACATCTCTGCTATCGTATTCCAGCTTTCTTGTAGAAAATTTTGAATCTTTTTTCCTCTACTTTGTTCTACGACTTTTTTATATATTTCCCTGTAGAATTGACTTTCATTTTGGCTGCCCTGAATTATAATATAAATTATCGGAAGTTCATCATTTCTTTTGATGAATTCTTTGAGAAAGCTTGTTTTTCCTGTTCTCCTGATTTGTGATATCACGATATGCTTTGTTGAATTCAATCTTCTCTGAAATGTAATAAATTCTTTTTCTCTATTAAAGAAACTATCACCGGAAACGTCACTACCAGTGTTTATTTCTATTTTTCTTAAATGTTCCATTTTTTTCCTATCCTATCAGAAGACAAATCAATATTTGAGAACATAATTGTCAATAAATAATTTTATTTCATAACGAATTCGTTATAAAACAAACTCGTTATTAGACGAATTTGTTTAACATGTGCATTATTCAGTAAAAAAAATATTGCTTGTATTACCAAGTTCTTAGTCCAGTTTTAGATGAATAAACTTTAGAGAATGATTATATTCAAAATTTATTTTTACTGTTTATCTCGACTCGACGTTAGTTTCGAGTCGAAAAAAATTATATGTATTTATGTCCTATTTTTGAAATAATAAAAGGTGTTTCTCCACTTTTACTTGCTCCGCCAACCTGTCCTCCGCAGCCCGTTCTCCGTAACGGTTCTACTGCGAAGGATAAATAGCACAGCTACGGAGGGTGGAAGCGGCAACGCAAAGGCGAGTTTCCCCTTCTCAATGGGGATAAATATCAGTTCAAGCTGTAGAAATATGAGTTAAACGTGCTAATAAAGATTATGGAGTTTTATCAACGAGATCTTCAAATCCAGATTCGCCTTCTACTGCAACAGCTCTCAATAAACCGACATCAGCAGCATAAAACTTATGTTCAACAATACCAGGTTCCAGAGGATTCCATTCAGCAGTTTGAAGACAGTTATCATAGGTTCCATAGGGGACTGTTACCGAAGCATTCAGACTTAGAATCTGTGCACAGTCTTCAGCTTCACCTTCATAATATTCCTGTCTGTACCATAATCCTTCAATTGGGTCTGCAAGCATGATTATACCAGGAAGAGCATCGTCAACTCCTGCTTCCCAGGAACCTGCTGTACTTACAACCTGTCCATCTTCATATTCTTCTGAATATTCTCCAAAATACCAGATATTTCCATCCAGATCCTGGGCATACCAATCGTCTGTATCTTCTACTAATTCTCCGTCTTCATATTCTTTAGCTTCCACCACAATACAGGTCACACCCATAATTATTATAAGCGAATCTGTAACATATTCTTCTACTTCAACCGAAATACCATCTTCATCTAAACCTTCATAGAAAAAAGTGGTTCCGGGCACTAAGGGCATGAATGTATTACCTGTGATAGTATCCACAAAATCAGTAGGCTCTATAGTAATATTGTATGGCTGGTCACCTGGATTTGTGGAGCAGGTCGGGCATTTTTCATCTTCTATACAACC
>DAOVQH010000056.1 GCA_030628755.1 Candidatus Cloacimonadota bacterium
CCGTAAACCGGACCTTTCAAAAATAAAGAAATTTATAGAATATAAACCAAAATACGATCTAGATCAGGTATTGAAAAAAATCATTAATTACTTTGAAGAATAGGAGCAAAATTTGAAAGTTCCACTTTTAGACCTTCACGCACAATACAAACCAATTCTAAACGGTATTAAAAATGAAATGGAAAAGGTTTTCATTACACATGCTTACAAACTGGGTCCGCAGGTAAAGGAATTTGAAGAAAAAATTCAACAGTACTGTAAAGTAAAGCATGCCATTGGTTGTGCTTCCGGAACAGATGCTTTAATTCTCGCACTTATTGCTCTGAATATCGGTGATGGTGATGAAGTTATTACAATCCCCTTCACTTTCTTTGCAACTGCAGGAACAATCCACAGAGTGGGAGCAAGACCAACTTTTGTAGATGTAAAACCTGATACCTTCAATATTGATCCTGATAAAATTGAAAAAGCAATTACTCCCAGAACAAAAGCTATTATTGTAGTTCATCTCTTCGGACAACCCGCTGAAATGGACAAAATTATGAACATTGCTCAAAAGTATAATCTAAAAGTTATTGAAGATAATGCGCAGGGGATTGGGGCAGAATATAATGGGAAAATGGCGGGCACTTTTGGTGATGTTGGAACGTTATCCTTTTTCCCGAGTAAGAATCTGGGAGCTATGGGTGACGGTGGAATGTGTCTAACAGACAATGATGAATTAGCAGCAAAACTCTTTCAACTTCGAGTTCACGGCGAAAATCCACAGTACTACCACAAATGGGTAGGTTTAAATAGTCGGCTGGATACAATCCAGGCAGCAGTTCTTTTAGTCAAACTTCGCTCTCTGAAAAATTGGTCTGAAGCACGAAGGCAAAATGCAAAATATTATTACAAAAATATGAATGATATTCCTCAAATAAAACTACCGGTAATTCACAGAAAAGCGAAGACTATATTCAACCAATTCACACTTGTTGTCAAAAGACGCGATGAACTTTTAAAGTATTTGCGTTCCAGAGATATTGGATGTGCTGTATATTATCCCAGACCTTTACATTTACAGGAATGTTTTTCTTATCTTAATTACAAAGAGGGTGACTTCCCGGTTGCTGAGGAACTGACAAGAAGAGTAATTTCAATTCCGGTTTTCTCTGAAATCACCCGCAAGCAACAGGATTATGTAATAGAAACTATTCGGAAATTTTATATATAGGTAAAAAATGAATTTAATCGTCTGCATAAAACAGGTACCAAACACAACAGAAATAAAAATTGATCCGGATACAAATACATTAATACGAGAAGGAGTCGAAAGCATAATCAATCCCTTTGATCTTTATGCTATCGAAGAAGCAATAAGGCTCAAGGAAAAATATGGCGGCAAAATAATTGCACTTAGTATGGGACCTCCTCAGGCGGAAAAAGCCCTGCGGGAAGCAGTTTCTATTGGTGTTGATGAGATAATCCTGATAACAGATCGCAAATTTGCAGGTGCTGATACCTGGGCTACAAGCTTAACTCTTGCTGAAGCAATAAAGAAAATCGAAGAATATGACCTCATACTTTTCGGTCAGCAAGCTATTGATGGAGATACTGCTCAGGTTGGACCCGGAGTTGCTACTCATCTGGAGATTCCACAGACTGCTTTTGTGAAAAAAATCGAATCCATAGAAAACAATCGTATTATCGTACAAAGATTGATGGAAGATGGATATGACAGGATTGATATGACCCTGCCGGCCGCATTAACAGTAGTTAAGGAAATAAATGTTCCCAGACTACCATCCCTGCGTGGAAAAAGAAACGCCAAAATAACAAAACTCAAAGTATGGACTGCAGATGATCTGGAATTAGATGAAGATATCATTGGATTGAATGGCTCTCCAACCCAGGTTATAAAAATATTCTCCCCTGAAATAAAAAAAGAGGGAGAAAAATTCGAGCTTTCATCAGAAGAGCTTGTTGAAATATTATATAGCAAGCTAAAAGAATTAGGAAAATAAATTTTCGCCTTTCAAAAAGGAAACAATGCTTCGCTACCCAAACATTAATCCTGTTATTTTCAAAATTGGAATGTTCGAAGTTCGCTGGTATGGACTTTGCTACATAATCGGTTTTATTGTTGCTTACATTTTCATAAGAAAGAACTATGCTTATAAAAACATCAAATTAAAAAAAGATGAATATGAAAGCCTGCTCTTCAAACTGATGCTGGGTGTAATAATCGGTGGACGACTTGGTTATGTACTATTCTATAATTTACAATTTTACCTACAGAACCCGCTTCAGATATTTACTGTCTGGCAAGGTGGTATGTCTCTTCATGGTGGCGCTATTGCAGTAATAATTTTCGGATACCTGTTTGCTAAAAAACACAACATGAAATTCTATCAACTGGCAGACCCGGTAATGCCCATAGTTTCAATCGGGCTTTTTCTTGGAAGATTAGGTAATTTTATAAATGCTGAACTTTATGGCAGGATCACAGATAAACCCTGGGGAATGAAATTTCCTATTTATAATCATCTGGGAGTATTAAGCGATTATACAAAACCTCGTCACCCTTCTCAGCTCTACGAAGCATTTTTAGAAGGAATCATTCTCTTTTTCATCACCTATATTTTATTTAGAAAAGTCAAAAGATCCGGTATAGTTTTCTGGTCATGGATCGGTCTTTACGGTTTATTCAGATTTCTTGTTGAATTCGTGAGAGAACCGGATGCCCAACTCGGTCATCTAATCGGATTCATGACAATGGGACAAATACTAAGTGCAATTATGATAATTGTAAGTGTTATCTCAATTATTCTCTTATTCCGAAAAAAGAATGAAATCCTTGAAAAATAAGATAGTAATTTTACTAATACTGATATCACTCGTTTCCAGCTGTGCTATATTTACAAAACTAGATAAAGTACAAAAAGAAAAACTTCTGCTGGAGCATCTTAATTCCTGGAAAAGTTTTCGTATAGAAGGTATCATCGAGGTTAACTACAAAAGCTTTGCCTTCCGTAAGAATATAATACTTCAAAAAAATAATAACATTATCAGAATCGATATCTTTAGTTCAGGAATTACAGGACTGAAGCCAACACCTTTTTTCTCTGCATATTTTGATTCTGTCCTTGTTCTAAGGCTGCCAGACCAATCTGAGTCAACTAAAATTAAGGACATAGAGTTAAAAAATATATCAATTTTTTTTAATGAACTGCAAGGCTTCTATTCTCAAAAAGACAAGATTATTGAAAATCAATCTCTAATATCCAGGGATTACGAAGTCTATTTTTCCTACGAAATGGAAATCGAAAAAATTTCTCTTCAAAAAGAAAAGATTAAAATAAACCTTGAGTACGATAATGACTTTAGTTTGATTTCAATTGAACAGGATAAAAAAGAAGTGGTTAATATTCAAATTGACAAAATAACAAGAAATAATATAGAAATTAAACCGTTAAAATAAGAGGTAAAAATGATAAAAAGATATTCCCGTGACGAGATGGCAAAAATCTGGAACTTACAAAATCGTTTTCAGTGTATGCTGGATGTGGAAATTGCAGCCTGCAAAGCCATGAACGAGATTGGGATAATACCCGATGAAGACTTAAAAGACATTGTTGAGAAAGCTGATTTTGATATTGAGCGAATAGCTGAAATTGAAGAAACCACTAAGCACGATGTGGTTGCATTTCTTACCAATGTAGGTGAGTATGTGGGTCCTTCTTCCCGCTGGATTCACTTTGGTATGACTTCCTCCGATATCCTGGATACAGCAACTTCATTACAACTAAAACAAGCCGGTGAATTAATCCTTCGTGACCTTGAAAAATTTTCCGGGGTTTTAAAAATGAAAGCTCGCGAATACAAGCACACTCTATGTATTGGAAGATCACACGGTATCCATGCAGAACCCACCACTTTTGGGCTCAAATTTGCGCTCTGGTACGATGAAATGCAGAGAAACATTCAAAGAATGAAAAATGCTATAAAAATAATATCGGTCGGACAGATTTCCGGAGCAGTTGGAAATTATGCACATCTTTCTCCAGAAATCGAGACAATAACCTGTAAACTACTTGACCTCGAATCTGTAAATATTTCTACTCAAGTTATTCAGCGCGACAGGATTTCTCAGTTTATGAATACACTTGCAATTATCGGTTCAACAATCGAAAAAATAGCCCTGGAAATCCGTCATCTCCAAAGAACAGAAGTTCTGGAAGCAGAAGAGAATTTTTCCAAAGGACAAAAAGGTTCATCTGCAATGCCGCATAAACGTAACCCGGTTGTCTCAGAACAAATGTGCGGACTTGCCCGTCTTCTCAGAAGTAATGCTCTGGCAGCAATTGAAAATAACGCTCTCTGGCATGAGCGCGATATTAGTCATTCTTCAGTTGAAAGGATAATCCTGCCGGATTCAACCATTTTGATGAACTATATGTTAAATAAAATGCTTCCTCTTATTGAGAACCTGCTTGTCTATCCGGAGAATATGATGAGAAATTTGGAGCTTACGAATGGACTTACATTTTCACAGGTAATTCTTCTGGAACTTGCCAAAAAAGGAGTTTCACGAGAATTTGCCTACAGCATGGTTCAGCGAAATGCAATGGAATGCTGGAAATCCAAACAGCCGCTAAAAGAACTGGTCTTAGCTGACGCAGAGATCAAAGAATTTCTTTCTCCCAAAGAAATAGAAGAGATATTTTCATACGGAAGATATACGCTAAACGTTGATTTTATCTTTAAAAGAGTCGGTATCTGAATATGATAGGTGATTATAATCCCATTGAATACCTCACCAGAATCCAGAGTTTGAAATACAAAGCTGCAACAGTTCCAATCCTGATAGTCATTATTAGTTTCAGTGTAAATCTAATTTTCAAAATCGATCTTGTTAAGTATTTCTCTCTTTTTGGATTGCTCTTATTCCTTTTTATTCTGATGAAGTATCGGATAAAACGTACTGTCCCTTCAGAATCAGAAGAGGAAATTGTTCTTGCTCCAATTCATGGTAGAATCATTAAAGTTGAAAATAATAAATTCACAATTAAAAAAAGCCTTTTAGACCCGGCAGATATAAGGTGTATAGCTATAAGAAAAGACATTAAAATAAAAATTAAAAGTTCCGGTCTTACCTGGTTTGAAAAGGAAGCAACTCTTCCTGGAAAATTAATTGGTATTGTCCCACATTCCGCAGAATGTATATGTGAATTACCGAATGATTACAAAATAGAAGTTCAGTTAGGTCAAAAAATAGAAGCTGGAGAAACTATAATTGCACGAAAAAATTAAGCAACTCAAATTTATAATTCCAAACATATTTACTGCCCTCAGTTTAATATCTGGTCTTGTTGCCCTGCAATTTACATTCGAGGGAAATTTTATTCTTGCTTCGTGGTTAATAGCTGTTTCAATGTTTTGTGATGGACTGGATGGTAAACTTGCCCGGCTATTAAAAGCCCAGAGTAAGTTTGGAGCCCAGTTCGATACTCTCTCTGATTTTGTGGCTTTCGGTGTTGTTCCCGGATTTTTAGCCTTTAAAGTAGGTCTTTTTAGAATTCACTATTTAGGAGCAATAGTTGCTATTTTTTACGTTTTTGCAGGAGGATATCGGCTGGTTCGTTTTACTTTAAAAAACACCGACATCTCAAAAAAACATCCGTTTATCGGGTTACCAATTCCTGCTGCTGCTGGCATGATTTCATCTTATATAATACTTAATTTCTATTTATGGAAAGAAATTCGTTCGCTTGAGATTTTTGTGGTAATTGTATTTGTATCATCAGTTCTGATGATAAGCAAAATTGAATATCTTCCTATTGAAAAAGGTAAAAGATTTTCAAGAGAAACAAAGTTCTTCATTTTTCTTGCAATTATCAGTGTAATTGCATCAATCAAATACTCATATTTAGTCTTTTTTATCTGGATGTTGATATACGTTTTTTACGGCATAATCAGATATATAATTTCAGCATTGAAGAAATAATTACGTAATTTTAACTTCATTATTCAAATAACCAAATTTTATAACCATAGAATTTAATAAAAGATTTCATAATATACTAAACATAAAGCAATTACATACGTCTATTCTCCTAATACAATAATTTTTTTCTTGACATACTTCTATAAATTCTTAAAAAGAATCTTGTAATGTTTAATATGTTTTTATTTAATGTTTGGCAAGAATAGCTGATTGATTTAAGGAGAATTTTATGCCAATTTTTAAGGATAATTACTTTACAAATGATAGTTATTCTCTCCGTTTATCACGATTGGAAATTTTAAAGAATTATATCAAGTATTGGGCAAAACCTTTATCAATTCCAGAGTCTTTAACTGAGTGGGGAATTTCAGCTTTCGATAAATGGCAGGAAGCCATAAAAGCAGTCAAAGATAATAAAGAAAAAAACAATGAAATCTATAAAGCACTAAAAGAAGAAGATGACTCCACTTTTAAATATTACCTTAAATGTAAAAGACTTATACTAAGCCAATTTTCGCAAAATGAAAACAAGCTAACAACCTATGGTGTAACCGAAAGATTTCCTCGCAATCGAGCAGATAAAATTAAAGCTGCAGAAACTCTAATCCGTGCTAACCAGCAAATGATGGAAAGAGGAGATTCTGAAGTTCTTCCCCAGGAATTTATATCCAATTTGAAATTACTATTAGATACTTCAAATGAAGCTTTTGAAAAACTACACTCAATCGACCAAACAGAATCACACCAAGCGGTTACAAAACAGGTTGAACTATTCAAAGAGGACTCGAAAAAATTGCGTATGCTTTATGCATGGGCTTTAATGACCTGGTCTCCTGAAGAGGCTTATCTTGTTCAGCTTGGTTTTGCTGTGAAACCGAAAAAGTTCGAGCAAAAGGAAGAGGAGGTTGAAGAAGAATTATGAATATTTTTTCTTCATTCATTGACTTAATTTTTCCAAAAACCTGCATCGGGTGTAATTCAAGACTGAATGATAAAGAACAAATTCTCTGTTCGGAATGTGAACAGTCTCTGGACTTTCTTACTGGTATTTGCGAGATTTGTGGTACTACTAAAGAAAATAATCCGTGCAAAACATGTGAATCAAACAAGTTTTATTTTGATAAAGCATGTTCTGTTTTTCAATTCAATAGTACCGTTCAAAACCTGATTCATAACATGAAATACAACGAGATGACAAAAATCTCAGAATATCTGGGCAAATACACAAAGGAATACCTCAATACATTTCATCCTTTCAGTAAAATCGATATAATTACTCCTATTCCACTTCACAAAGTCAAGAAAAGATCACGTGGATTTAACCAATCCGAATTTCTTACCAGAGTTATTGCAGAACAGATGAACTGGACACATATTCCAAACCTGATATTAAGAAAAAAATTCACAGAAACTCAAACGAAACTGAGCAAGAAGCAAAGAGAAGAGAATGTTTCTAATGCGTTTAAATTAAATCCAAAATTTAACATAGAAAATAAAGATATTCTAATTATTGACGATGTATTCACAACCGGCGCAACTATAAATTCTGCATGTAAACTTCTTAAGAACCATAATGCTAACAAAATCTATGTCTTGACAATAGCGAGAGCTTGATTCATTCTTTTAGTTGTTCAGGTTAGAAAAATATTATTCACAATTTTTTCGTGTGGTGCCGTCACCCTTTAGGGTTTGTCTTGTCCCCCTTTGTAAGGGGGATTAAGGGGGTTTGAAAATTAATTTCGATAATCAAACACAGCCGGACTATTTACCGGCTGAAAACTGTTAACCTGCTCCGTTAGATTAGAAGATTCTTTCTGTCTAATGGTACAAAAAACGAAAAAAAGGAGTAAAAAATGAAGAAGATTTTTATAGTAATGCTTTTGCTAATGGCATTAACAAGTATAATGTTTGCAGAGGATATCCAACTGCAGGAAATTACATTGGATGAATTTTTAAATGATTACCTGCCAAATTACAAAATTGAAAAACGAATTCAATTAGAAGGTATGGGCAGAGATTTTGCAGTTGCAAAAGGAACCGGAGAGATTGTAGCGGTAACTAGAACAGATGAAAAATACATTGTTAAAATGTTAGATTTAGAAGGAAATTACAAGTGGTCACATTTATTTGATAATAACTATTACAATATTAGTGCTTTAGTTTCTGATAATGGAAATACTACAACATTGTTTCTAAATGAAGGGGAAGGTCGTGGTAAAAATGTCATAATTTCTAAAGATGGTCAAATTTTATATGAAAGTCCAATATCCTATAGTGTTTTTTATCCTTCACCAGACGGGAATTATGTTTATGAAAATCTAAATATTATGGGATCAACCAGACAAAAAGAAATTAAACTGTATAATAAGCACGGTGAGAGAATAGTTATTACAGGTTTAGAAAACTTTAGAATCCGAAATATCAGAATAAGAATTACAGATAAATCTCATCTAATTGCTTTTATTGAACAAGAAAATACTGATAGTATCATAATGTGTTTTTTTGAGTTTAACGAAGGTAATATAACCTTTTTGTGGCAACATGAATTTGAAGAAGGATATTCGAAAATATTTGACACACATAATATGACTACAACAAATCTTCGGATATTTCAAAATAAAATTGCTGTAAATGCTTGTGATTCAGGTTTTTACATTTTTAATTTTGATGGAAATATTCTTCATCAAGATAATGAATTAGTTTCATCATTTGGTTTTTCTCAATATGGTGGTTTTATAATTGATAATCAAGAAAATTTAAAAATCTTTGATAAAGATAATTTGAATGAAAAAATTATAAATTTTTCATTAAAATTTAAAACTACTAAAGAAAATGTTTTATCATTTCTTAAATTTGGCAATCTTTACTTAATAGATATCGAAAGATATTTCTATCAAAAAATGAAATATCATACTTTATTGAATGAAAATGACAAGACTAGATTAATTGATGAAAGTTTTTATTTTCTATCACTCAACAATTCTAATATCATAATAGCATTTAATTATGAGCCAAACTCAAGTATTACAATCATATATGGAGGTGAAAAATGAAAATTAAAATCCTCTTCATAGTTTGTTTTTCCCTAATTTGTATTGGATTATCTAGTTGGACATGGCCTCTATCAAATTCAAGCTCTCCTGATGATGCGGATACCTTTACATCTCCATTTGGTCCACGATGGCTAGGATATTATGATTTTCATAATGGAATGGACTTACAGGCAACTTCTCCTCAAGATGTCCATGCTTCTCATGCTGGATATGCTACTCAGGAATCAGGAGGTGCTGGCGGTGATTTGATAAGAATTGAGAGTGGTTCAATAAGAACATATTATATGCATCTTAGTGAAAGATATGTCAATAATGAAAATGTTCCCGAAGGGTATCTTATAGGTAAAAGTGGAAATAGTGGTGGAGTGCCTTATCATCTTCATTTTGAATATAGAGTAAATAATGATGATAAACACCCTCTCCAGGTAATGCCGTATCATGATAACTATTACTGTGGTGCTGAAATGTTAACAACGGATAACCGAGATTTCAGTTTTAAACTTACTATAGATGATGATGAATTGGATATTGATATTATTGATATTGTTTTTATTTATGAAGATAATGGATTCATTAATGAGGAAGATTTCGATATAGATTACAGTGAGGAGCAATACATACCAATAGATAATAACAACATAGAATTGTTTAGTGGAGATTGGACAATGTATGTATATCCAGAAGATTTTAATCCAGATACTGATCAGGAAATTACATATCGATTTGTTACCGATGAACCTGAAATCCAAGCTTTGAGTATTGAATTTATGCCTATAACGGCTGAGGGTTGGAATGATTTGGAAGAAGCATTCTATTACCAATTTACTAGTTATGCAGATGAAACAACCATTCCAATAAATAACACTTTGCATTCAAATTACCCCAACCCCTTCAAACCGTCAGGAGCCGGTCGCAGTCCTGGCACAACCATCTCCTACAGCCTGGCAGAAAACATCCAAAATCCCAAAGTAGAAATCTATAATGTGAAAGGACAGAAAGTGAAATCATTCTTTCTTGAAGATAAACTTGGAGAGAACTCTATAGTCTGGCACGGGAGAGATGAAAACGATAAAACTGTGAGTTCCGGTGTCTATTTCTATCGTTTAGTAAATGTAGGCAAAACCGTGCAGACACGGAAGGATCAAATTAATTTTGTTCGTTTTTGTTAGTTGTTATTTAGAACTCTCTTCTCCCATTTTCTGTGAAAGGGGAAATGAGAAAAGGGGTCTTTAGAAATTTACCCCGTGTAATTCTCAACTTGTTGAGGAGCAACTAAGCCTCTGGCTTATAGATCTGTTGCTATTCCACAGGGTGAAAAATAAAAAAATAAAAAATATCGAGTGGTGGCTTTACCTTTTTGGGTTTTTGTGGATATCTATAAACAGAGTTTATTTCTACAAACTCAGTGTTAATGACAAAGATATGGCAGTTAAACGAATGTTGTTATTAAAATGATATTTTGTATATCGTTTAAAATAATTTAAAAAAGCCATCGATCGATGGCTTTTTCTTTTATCTATTATTTTATAATCTGTCTATTTTTCAAATTGACCCTCTAATACGAAATCTCTTTCTATCATCGAATAACGGCGAAGCTATCTATCTCGTAAGAAACAATGTTGTTATGTGATATTGCCTATGTAAATTTGTCATATTTCTATCATTAGAAGCGAAGCC
>DAOVQH010000230.1 GCA_030628755.1 Candidatus Cloacimonadota bacterium
CAATTCAACAGCCCATCTGGATTCAGGATAAAAAAGGAGTAATCACTGTTGTAAATGAAAGCTTTGAAAAATTTGTCGGAGATTCCAAAATAAAGGATCACTATTTTTGGAATGTCATCCGTCAAAAAGAGCTTTACGATTTTGCAGATGAACTTTTTAAAAATCCGAAAAGTAAAATTAAAGAGATAAATTTTGAAAATAAATATTTCATCTGTAATGCTTCCTTTCTTCCATTGACCGAAGATATCGTTTTTATTTTGAATGATATAACAGAAATCCGAAAACTGGAAAATATCAAAAAAGACTTTGTGCTGAATGTTTCTCATGAACTGCGAACTCCGCTCACTTCCATAAAAGGTTACATCGAAACACTTGAAGATGAACTCGATATCGAGCACCATTCCTATATTGAAGTTATTAAACGCAACACAGACAGGTTGATAAATATCGTAAAAGATCTGCTTACCCTTTCAAAACTGGAACAAGACCTTTATCTGGAAAAAGAAAAAATCGAGTTGGAAGAGTTTCTCAAAAATATTAACAAAGTTTTTGAACATCGTTTAAAAGAAAAAAAGCTCGAATTTCATTATACAATTAAAAATAATCTAAAGACACTGTTTGCGGACAGATTCAAACTGGAGCAGGTTTTCATCAACCTGGTGGATAATGCCATTAAATATACCGAAAAAGGTGAAATAAAAATCGATGTGAAGCAGGAAGAGGACAAAATCATATTTGAGATCACAGACACTGGAAATGGAATTGCACCGAAACATCTTCCCCGCCTTTTCGAACGCTTCTACACGGTAGATAAATCCCGCTCCAGAAAAATGGGCGGAACAGGTCTGGGACTTTCCATTGTGAAACATATTGTTAATCTTCACGATGGAATGATCGATGTGGAAAGTGAAATTGGGAAGGGAACGAAATTTAGAATTCAACTTCCATACACTCGTTCCTATCCGGCAACTGCCGGATGGGAACGCAATTGCAAGTAAAACTGTGTTTTCAGGTTACGAAACCGGAGTTTCGTAACCAGCAGAAAAAACTTCGGAAGTTGGTATAAAAAAGTTGCTAAAATAATAAACAACTATTTATTTGTAATATGTTTAAAGAAAATAATAAGGAAATTGGAAATGAGCAGAGATGAGATTTTAATTGTTTTAAAAAAAAATAAAAAAACATTACAAACAAAATTTAAAGTGAAACAGATAGGTCTTTTCGGTAGTTTCGCAAGAAATGAGCAAAAAGAAAATAGTGATATCGACATATTTGTTGAAACTGAACCGAAAATTGGGTATCTTTTTGGAATTGAAGATTTTTTAAAAATCAGATTACATAGAAAAGTAGATGTTATTAGAAAGCATAGATTTATCAGGGAAAGATTGTTGCGATCAATTGAAAAGGATATAATGTATCTATATTGAGATTTTGGGTTAAATTTTTTTTAAAACAAAATAGAAAGGATGTAAATATGGGTGTATTTTCAGTGAAGATGAAATTGAGAAATTGGCAGAATAGATTTCTACCCAAAGAAAAAAGGGGTGAAGATATTGAATGCAAGGCTTTAGTTGATACTGATGCTGCCGAACTTGCGCTCCCTGCTGAAATAATCAAACTCCTTAGATTGGAAGCAATAGGACCTGTTCGTATTTTCACTGCTGATGGTGGGCAGCATGAATATCGGGTATTCGGTATAGTGGAAGTGGAGGTTGGTGGACGCACCTGTCAAGTACGAGTCATTGAACTTCCACATGGAGCAGAGCCTTTGCTTGGTGCAGTACCACTTGAAGAAATGGACTGGCATATTTCTCCACAGGAAAAGAAACTAATGCCTAACCCTCGTTCTCCCGAAAAACCGCTACTCCCTTTATGTTAATAAATTAATATCGATGATAAACAGCGAAGGATTAAAACATTATATTCTTAGTCACTTAAGAAATGAAACTTACCAACAAGTTGTCGTGGAAATTACTAATTACAAATATCTAATTTCTAATAAAATATCAAAATCCAAAACACAAATTTCAAATTCACCCCATTTGATATTTATCACGATATTTATCGGGATTATCATTACATATTAATTATTATCCTACAGGGTAAAAAACAATGATCAAAATTTCAAATAAAAAAAATAGAACATTAGCTCGTTTGTGATTTTAAGGTATTTGTTATTTGTGATTTATTTGTTTTTTGGGATTTGTATTTTGTGATTTTATAGTATTTGGGTTTTAAATTTCTAAATTGGAGCTAATTTGATATTTATCATTTAGATTTTTATTTGATATTAGAAATTAGGATTTAGAAATTTATCCTATTTCTATTTTTTTGTCTTTGTGCCTTTGTGGTGAAAGGATTTTCTGATGAAAAAAGATAAATCAGAGATAAAAGTTTTCATCAGCTTACGAGAATCAACCTGTTCAGAATGTGGTGAAAATCTTGGTCGTAAGGCATGGATAACCCTTAAAAAGAAAAAAGGTGCAATTTGCTTATCTTGTGCAGATTTAGATCATTTATTGTTTTTACCTGCAGGAGATGCTGCTCTTACAAGACGAGCAAAAAAATATTCAACTTTAACAGCTGTTGTTTTAAAATGGAGTCGTGCTCGTAAACATTATGAAAGACAGGGATTGTTAGTTGAATCAAAAGCTCTTGATTTAGCAGAAAAAGAATGTTTTGCTGATATTGAATACAGAGAAAGACGCAAAGAGCGGGAAGCGATGCGACGAGCAGAACTGGACAGTAAATACATTAAAACATTTGCAGGTAAAATTCGTGAATTATTTCCAAATTGTCCAAAGGAAAGAGAATATAACATTGCTGAACATGCATGTCTGAAGTATAGTGGTAGGATTGGTCGTTCTGCTTCGGCAAAAGAATTCTCCAAAGAAGCCATCCGACTTGCTGTTATTGCTTATATTCGTCATGCTGAAACGGATTATGATTTACTTCTGGCTCAAGGTTATGATAGATATGATGCTCGTCTTCAGGTTGAATATACTATTTCAGAAATATTATCAAAATGGGAAAAAACGTTCAACAAATAAAATTTAATTATAGACCATGAATATAGAAAAACATTTACCTTTGATAAAAAGCATTGCCAATAAATATGCACATCTCGGTGTTCCTATCGAAGACCTGATCCAAGAAGGATTGATCGGACTTCTGGAAGCTGAAAAGAAATTTGATGAAACAAAAGGAACAAAATTCTCCACTTATGCAACTTTTTGGATAAAGAAGAAAATTCTTGAATCTATTGAAAAAGAAAAAAAAAGTTCTCTAGATTCGATAAAACTAACAGAAGAATCGGTTGAAACCAAAGAAGATGAATTAAAAACCAGCCAGCATTTGAAACTCCCGCAAAATATGCCCGATATCGAAAGAAAGATATTGCTAATGCTGTATGAAGAACAACTTACTTTAAAGGAAATAGCACAGGAATTAAAAATCTCGCGGGAACGTGTTCGACAACTCAAAGAAAAAGCTCTGCGCCGAATGAGGATTAAAGGTGAAAAGTGAAATTGCTAAACAAGAAAACCCTGAAAAAGTCTCTTCCAAAGACTCTTGCATTTGACTCTTTCAGGGTTCAGGGTTCAGGGTTCAGGGTTCAGGGTTAAGGGTTCAGGGTTAAGGGTTCACTAATTCACGTGTTCAGGGTTGGGTCTGAAAAATGAATGAAACCTTGAAAGTGCGAAGCAGGAAGAAGTATTGAAAGAAGCCTTTTCAAGGTTAATCCGCAGCAAAAGTAAATCCTGAAAATTTTTGATTATCCTATAACTCCTACTTCTTAAAGCAGTTGCAATCCTCTTAACCAAATCTTAACATTCCTCTTATACTCACTTAACTTTCCCTCCGTATAATAAAGTTGAACGGATAAAAAAATGTCCGAAAAAAAATCCGGCTTCGCTAAGGTTTCGCCGGGATAAAGGAGGAAAAGTGAAAAAAGCATTTCTAATTGTAATTTTAACAATCGTTGCATTTGGTATTTTGAATGCAGAAACAAAACTGAAAATGGAACTGTGGAATCGCTGGACGTACCAGACGATCGATGGTGAAGTAACAAAAAATGAGATGGCTCTCAAAAGAGGTTATCTGCGACTTGAACCTAAATTCGGGAATAACATTAAAGGTCGTTTTAATGTAGATTTTTTCAGCGACGATGATGACAAAGTAGCAGATGGTGCAGGTTTAAAGATCAAATATGCTTATCTTGATTTCAATAATTTGTTCCCCATAAATGATTCCAAACTCACTGTTGGCTTAATGAAAACTTATTTCGGTACTATCTATGAATGGAGCTATCCAACTATCGATGGAGATCCATCCGACAAATACAAATTCGTAAGTTCCACAGATTTTGGCTTTGGTGTAAGTGGTAAAATTCCCAACGGACTTGGCTCTTATGCTCTTGCTGTTTACAATGGTGAAGGTTACAAAAAAGTAGGAAGTAATATCAACAAAGATATGAACTATGTAGCAAATCTGCGTGTGACTCCAATCACCGGTGTAACTCTTGGTGGATCTTATATGATGAAAACAAAAAATGACAGCGAAATTGA
>DAOVQH010000030.1 GCA_030628755.1 Candidatus Cloacimonadota bacterium
ACATTTGGTTCAATTAAGATAATTGAACCAGCCTATCTATTTTTTCTTTTTGTATTTTATCTTTTCCTTTATTTCTCAAAGCGGGAGCTTTGAGTTACCTTGAAAGCTTTGCTTTAATTCTTCATAAGCAACTGGTGCAGTTCCAACTTTACCAACTTTAATTCCTGCTGCATGGTTGGAAATAACTGCAGAATCAGACAAACTAGCATCACAACTGAGAGCTAACGACAAAGATGCTACAACAGTATCTCCAGCTCCAGTGACATCGTAAACCTCTTTGGCAACTGTAGGAATATGAACAGGTTCTTTTCCTTTTTCGAAGACATACATTCCTTCACTTCCCGCAGTAATAATTATATTTGAGTTCAATTCTCTCAGCATTCCTTTTCCAGCTTTTTGGATATTATCTTTATTTTCTATAACAATTCCGCTCATCTGCTGGGATTCCAGTTTGTTTGGGGTAATCAAAGAAGCATCTCTATACCAGGATTTATGCTTTGGTTTGGGATCTATAATTAAAATAATACCATTATTTTTAGAAAACTCTTTTATCCCACGCATCAGGTTTTCTGTAATTGTTCCCTTTGCATAATCTGAAATAATAATGGCTGAAAGGTTGGGTACATCCTTCACTTTACTTATCAATTTTTCACATGATCGGTTTTCTGTATAATCTGTATTCTCATGGTCCATTCGCAATAGCTGCTGTTTTAACCCGATTATTCTCGTTTTAAGAATTGTGTTCTTCTTAATATCCGTAATTAGTCCATCTATATTAATTTTTAGAGAAGAAAGCTTATTTAGAAGAATATCTTTATAAGAATCATTACCTATAATTCCAAAGAGAAAAGCATTTCCATCTAAGGTGGAAATATTGGCAGCTACATTTGCAGCACCACCGGGAACATATTTTTCTTCGGTCACTCTTACAATTGGAACAGGAGCCTCAGGAGATATGCGGTCAACATCACCATAAACGTATTTATCAAGCATTATATCTCCAATTACTGCTATGTTTTTCTCTTTAAATTGTTCTAAATATTTTAGCAAATGCTTCATATTTATTTTCCCAAGTTATATGGGTAAATACAGCTTCGCCCTGTAACTTACAGGATAAGTAATATAATTTATGTAAAAATTATCTTATAAATCTTTATGTCAATATTTTTATGCCCTTAATTTCAAGAGTTTTTTAAGCTGAATTTCCACAAACTTATTGACACAAAAAGAACTAATTTCGTTAATGTTAACATTCTTGTACGCCAAAGGCGTATTAAACTTAATAAGCCTAAGCTTGCCTGCTTCAAGCAGGGCTTATAAATCTATTGATATTCAGGGAGAATCCGATGAAGAAAAACAGGGAGAAAAGCAGTCCTATCCTTTCCGGACTGATAAAAATGTTCTTCGATATCATCAAACATTTTATCAAAGATTTTGAAAACATCCGTAAAGTTAAGAAGATCGACAGCGTTGCTGAAAAATTTTCCAATATAGAACATATGATAGTCCGGCTGGAAGATAAAATTCAGGATAATCGCAAGTATATTGAAGACCTGAAAAGCAGGATACTCTGGGGTAACATTATTACTATCATTCTCTTACTGATTATTATCTACGAATTAATCAGGTAGAGATTCTCCCAACCTCAGCTTCTTATAACTTTGAACTTTAACATTTCTATGTGAATTTTCAAACTCGAACCAGATGTGAATAGTATTTTTCGGTAATAATTTCTTCGCTTTTTCCGCCCACTCTATAATCGTAAGATTTTTTTCAAATATTTCATAAATACCTAATTCCAGAACCTCATCAATTGAATCCAGCCTGTAAAGATCTACATGGCAAATCGGGAACTTTCCTATGTATTCATTCATTAATACATAACTGGGACTGCTTGTATATTCTTTTACTCCCAGGAACCTGCAGATCCATTGAGTCAGGAAAGTTTTCCCTGTTCCCAGTTCACCGTACAATGCGACTACATCACCAACTTTCAACTCTGGTGCAATAGCTTTTGCCAGGTTTATTGTGTCTTCTTCAGAAAATAATTTTATGTTTTCTTCTGCTGGTTCGGGTTTGCAACCGGAACCATACGTTTTCTTTTTACCCGCTGGTTCGGGTTTGTAACCGGAACCATACGTTTTCTTTTTACCCGCTGGTTCGGGTTTGCAACCGGAACCATACGTTTTTTTTAAATCTCTCATTTCTCTTCTTTAAATCAACTTAGAAAGTTGAGTGAAACACCTGGTTCAATTAACCCCGATGAATATCGGGGAACCAGCGAAAGAGATGCTGGTTCAGTCCGGCAACTGCCGGATGAGCAATACGTTTCTTTTTTACCCGCTGGTTCGGGTTTCCGTCAAAGCCGGACACAGTGCAACCGGAACCATACGTTTTCTTAAAATCTCTCATTTTTCTTCTTTAAATCAACTTAAAAAGTTGAGTGAAACACTTGGTTCAATTAACCCAGATGAATATCTGGGAACCAGCATTTAATGTTAGCTTTTCGGTTTACAAATAACAACAGGAAGAATCATCTCTTCCATGGAAATACCACCGTGCTGGAAAGTACCGCTGTACTGCTTCATATACTGGTGGAAAGCTTTCGGGTATACAAAATAGTAGTCGTCCTTTGCCAGCACATAGTTGTCCATCAAACTGCGCTTTGGCAAACCATATTCTTCCGGCTCTTTGATAAAAAGAGAGTGTTTATCATGTGTGGCAAGATTCCTGCCCTGTTTATAGCGAACCGTAGCTGATGTCTCCTTATCCCCAACCAACTGGCTGGCTCGATTTACGCGGATGGAACCATGATCGGTTGTAATAATAGCTGTTGCTCCCTGTTTGGCAATGAGTTTTAGAACTTCATAGAATGTGGAATGTAAAAACCAGTGTTTGGTAAATGCCCTTAAAGCCTGTTCATCAGGAATAGTCTCCCTCAGAATCTGACTTTTGGACCTGTGATGTGCAAGCAGGTCAAGGAAGTTATAGACCAGAACTATCAACTTTTCATTCTTCCAGGAATCAATTTTACGAAGGGTGTAATTCCCTTCCTCAATATTGAAGATTTTCACATATTTACTTTCTTCCAGTTCATGTCCCAGGTCTTTCATATGAGCTTCCAGGAGCTGGTGTTCATTGCGGTTCCTACTATTATCAAGTTCGGAAGATTCCACCCAGTATTCAGGAAAATTCTTTGCTATATCAACAGGTAATAACCCACTGAAAATCGCATTTCTTGAATAGGGAGTAGCAGTCGGAAGTATGGAATAGTACATCCTGAAATTTATATCAAACAGCTCAGCTATGAAAGGTGAGATAGAGTAATACTGGTCAAGTCGCATGCAGTCTAAAACAATAAAATAGACAGGGTGATCATATTTAAGTTCAGGAATTACATACTCGGAAAGAATATCAAAAGAGAGATTTGGTCTGTCATCAGACTTCATCCAGTTGCTGTAATTTCTCTCGACATAATTTGAAAACTCTGCATTTGAATTCAGCTTTTCCAGAAAATGGGTTTGGGAAAGTGCTGTATCGTTGATCTCATCAAGAACCAGATCCCAGGAGCAGATATCATTATAAATCTCTGCCCATTCCTCCCACCCGGGAGAAGTAAATAACTTCTGGTTCAGCTTAGCGGAAAATTGAGCATACTCTTCCCCGATCTTATTCCGCCTAATCTCATCTGCCTGGAAGATCTTCTTGATGGCCATTATGATCTGATGTGGATTGATGGGTTTAATCAGATAATCTGCGATCTGCCCGGCAATGGCATCATCCATCAAGCCTTCTTCTTCACTTTTGGTCACCATGATCACGGGCAATAAGAAATTTATCTTCTTGATCTCACGAAGTGTGGTAAGTCCGTCCAGTCCAGGCATCATTTCATCCAGCAGAACCAGATCGAATTTTTCATTCAGAACGGATTCAATCGCATCAGAGCCGTTGGAAACAGATTTGACGTTGTATCCTCGTTCAGTTAGAAATAGAATGAATGGTTTAAGATGTTCTATTTCGTCATCAACCCATAGAATTCTTAATTGATGCATAATAACCCCCTACAGGTTTATTGTAAATCTGACAAATCAGAACAAATCTCTTATCACTACCTCCAGGGTTATCTATTTATCAATTGGCTGATAAACATTATCTATGGCAGGAAATTTAAATGACTTAACATCGTCAATATATTTCTTCAGGGAGGAGGGAATAATATTTTCCAGGTTTGCATAGGATTGAACAAATTTTGGTTTAATATCGGACATGCCGAGCACATCGTGATAAACCAGCACCTGTCCATCTGTAAACCTGCCTGCACCAATTCCAATAGTAGGAATAGATAGAGATTCAGTTATCTCTTTTCCCAGTTTTTCCGGAATACCTTCCAATACAAGCATAAAAGCTCCTGCTTCTTCAGTTGCTTTTGCCTGCTCCAGGATTCTTTTGTGATCTTTTTCCTTCTTACCCTGAATATTATAACCACCATACAAATGGATTGATTGCGGTGTTAAACCCAGATGAGCAACCACCGGGATTTCACAATCAACAATTGCCTTGATCGCTTCCAGCCTGGCAGGTTTTCCACCTTCCAGTTTCACAGCATCTGCTCCACCTTCTACAATAAGCAGGGAAGCATTTCTCCTGGTTTCATCCAGGTTGATATGAAAAGACATAAAAGGCATATCAGCTGCAATGAATGTATCTTTAGCTCCCCTGCGCACAGCTTGAGTGTGATAAATAATATCATCTAAAGTAACGCTCAATGTGTCTTCATACCCGAGTACGACCATTCCCAGGCTGTCACCCACCAGGATGATATCAACTCCTGCTGCTTGAGCATACTTTGCTGAAGGATAATCATAGGCAGTTAACATAGCTATCTTTTCGTTTCTCTGCTTCATTTTCTTAAAAACTTTTATATCTGGCATTATCTCTCCCGATTATTTTCTGAATATCCTGATCAGAATACTTATTATTATACTGACTATTATCATTGTCGTTATGGGAAAATAAAAACGAAAATTCCCTTTTACAATTCTAATATCACCGGGAAGTTTTCCCAGAAAAGAAAACACAGAAGAAAATCTCATTAAGATTCCAACAATGACAATTATTATTCCAGCAATAATAAGAAATGTAGATATCTCTTTCATTTTTGCTATATTGCTGGTTCAGGTTTGCAACCTGAACTATACGTTTCTATTCTTACTATCATCTTTCCCATATTAAAGCTGGTTCAGGTTTGCAACCTGAAGCTTACCGTTAATCTTCATATACATTATCTAACTCCAATAATGGATAATCCTTGTTTGCCGAAGAATAAACCCAATCTTCAGTATTTATTACATATTTTTTCCTAACTGGATTTTGTTCAACATAATTCGCTTTTTCTAAATAGAAATATTCCGATTCTATCCTTTCAGGATAATTTTTTGGCTGCCAGAAATTGTAAACACCTTTATCAACAAACAACTTCAGAATGTTTGGCTCAGTCTCAATAATATTCTTTTTTAATTCTTTTGATGTATATTTTTTAAAATCGCGAATAAACGAAATTGTATCATCACAACCAATTATCAAATGTATATGGTTTAGCATGAAAACATAATTATATATTTTTAACCCTTTATTTTCCTGACAATATTTCAGTGAATCTAAGATTATTTCCCAACGATCTTGCCTGTCAAAAATGTAATACCACCTTTTAATAGTTAATGTAAGGAAATATATTCCTTCACTGAATTCCTTTTTAATCCTGTTCGATGGCATTGTATTCCTTTAAACATTTGGTTCAATTAACCCCGATGAATATCGGGGAACCAGCAAACTAATGCTGGTTCAATCCGGCAGCTGCCGGATGAACCATACTTTTCCATTCATCTATTTCTTTCTCTTTGTATCGGTGAATCGCTTATCCCGCTTACTATAAATGCGACTTGCCCCTTGAACCTTTTCCAAGATACCGATCCCGCTCGCTGTAGATACAACCACAATACTGCTGGCGGTACATTCCAAGTCTTTTTGAAATCTCTATTCCTTCCTGCCATAACTTCCTGAAATCTTCATAATAGAATTTAATTTCATACTCTTTTGCCAGAGATTCACCTATATCCTTTATCAATTCATGTTCCTGTAATTTACTGTAGATCAGGGTGGATGTGAAGAAATCAAAATTCCCCTTCCTGGCAACTATAGCAGTATATTTCAGACGGTCATAATAGCATATCCGGCAGCGCTCTTGTTCACGGAAAGCAGCTTTACGCAGGAATTCATCAAGGTTATATTCATCTTTATAGATCACCTGGATATTTTCTTTTTCGATAAATTTTTTGAATGCATCCAACCTTTTCTGATATTCCAGATAGGGATGAATATTGGGATTGAACCAGAATGCCCAGACCTCGAAACCCTTTTCTTTCATCTGAAAATAAGGCGCCGCAAAACACGGCGCACAGCAAACATGCACTAAAATCTTAGGCATTAAAATTCCTTGAGTAGATTGGAGGCAATAATAGACCTCTGAATCTGGTTGGTTCCCTCGTATATTTGAGTTATCTTGGCATCACGCATCATTTTTTCTACCGGGTATTCTTTCATATAACCGTACCCGCCCAGGATTTGAACTGCATCGGTGGTAACTTTCATTGCCATATCGGAAGCAAAGACCTTGCACATTGCGGATTCTTTTGCATATCTTTTTATACCTGCATCGATCATGCGGGCAGTTGCCATAACGAGTGCTCTGGCTGCTTCGATCTGGGTCGCCATATCTGCCAGCATGAATTGAACTGCCTGGAAAGCAGAGATCGGTTTTCCGAATTGACGACGTTCCTTTGCATAACGAGCGGCTTCCTCATAAGCACCCTGAGCTATTCCAACAGCTTGAGCTGCAACCATAGGTCGTGATTTATCAAAAGTTTTCATGGCGATCATGAATCCTTTTCCTTCACGACCGACCAGGTTCTCCTTAGGAATACGGCAATTATCAAAAATCAATTCCCTGGTAACGGAACCGCGAATGCCCATCTTATCTTCCTTTTTACCAAAGCTGAAACCTTCCGTTCCTTTTTCTACGATGAAACAGGAAGCACCGCGTGCACCTTTTGATTTATCAGTGAGCACAAACACCGTGTAAATATCTGCTTCTCCACCATTGGTGATCCATTGCTTGGTGCCATTTAATATGTAGAAATCACCATCTTTTACAGCGGTTGTTTCCAAGCCACCAACATCTGAGCCAGCATTGGCTTCTGTAAGGGCAAAAGCTGCCAGCTTTTCACCATCGGCAATGAGAGGTAAATATTTCTGTTTCTGTTCTTCACTACCGGAAATCAAAATAGGATACATTCCCAGACCGGATCCCCCCAGTGAAAGACCGATACCACCGCAAACACGGCTTAATTCTTCTGTTATGATCGCAACATCAGTTACTGTCCCACTTATGCCACCATATTCTTCGGGAACAAGCACTGCAAACAGGTCGGTCTGTTTAAATATATCCACAATTTCCCAGGGAAATTCATGACCTTCATCATATTTGGCCCTGATGGGCTTAATCTTCTCTTCCGCAACTTTGCGTGCTATTTCCTTTATTTCCAATTGCTCTTCTGTTAAGAAATAATCCATGCATCCTCCAACTTTTTCAATGCTAATACTATTTCTAATGAAATAAAATTTCGTCAATATAAATGTGCTATACAAATGTAGTTTATTCCTTGCAAATAGATATAATATCCATCAGCGAAATATTAAAAAATTTGACAAATAAGATAAGTTTATTTTCCTTCCGTTGTGTTTTTAATCAACACCAATTGCTTAGGACGAACAATATGAAGCAAAGGTGCAAAGGAGGAATCTTGCAAACTTGCAAGATAATTTAAGTATAAGTGAAACTACTATCATGTAAAAAATGTCCCTATTGCAGTGATGAGAATAAGCGGCGTCTCCGTAGAAAATCCTGGATGCGTTTAATACCATTAAGTAGGCTGTTTGAATGTAAGACCTGCAGAGGTGAATATCTCTGTATCGGATTTATTGCTATTGGTGTATCTGCAGGACATAATTTATTACGATCTAAAAAGGAAGAACAAGATAAAAAAATCAAGAAGAAAAAATAAACAAGCATTTCATTCTTTACTCAGATAGCCGGTAACCGAGTTGTGTAAAGAGTCTCTGTAGAATCAACGTTATGTTGTGTTGTCAGTCTTATGAAAAGGATAGTTGATATGAGAACTCAATCTATTGATACAAATCAAAAAGCAGAAAAAGTTCTGATTCGTTTATATCAAAATGTTACTATTTCGGAGAAATTCTCTAAAATTCGCTCACTCACTCAGACAACTCTTTTTTTATCGAGAAGGGCTATTGCTCGTACGAATAGAAATTTAACTGAGAGACAAATCGATCTGATATTTGTTTCTCATCTATATGGAAAAGAATTGGCAGATAACCTAAAAAAATATTTAGACAGAATTGATCATGAAAAATCCTGATATTCTTCAAGCGATCCAGCCAGTGATATCAGTCTTTGAGAAATTATTAATTCCCTATTATATCAGTGGCTCAATTGCCAGTTCAGTCTATGGAACAGTGCGTGCTACAATGGATGTTGATATTGTAGCTGATATTAAATCAACTCAGGTTTCATCATTGAAACAATTGCTCGAGAAAGAATATTATATTGATGGAAAGATGATAAAAGATGCGATTCGCAGGTTTTCTTCGTTTAATCTTATTCATTTAGAAACGATAATTAAAATCGATGTATTTATTCACAAACCACAACCATATTCAGAAGAAGTACTTCAGCGCAGGCAAAAAGATACATTGGTAGAATCTGAATTTGCTTTAGAATTTTACTTTTCCTCTCCGGAAGATATTATTCTCAATAAATTGCAGTGGTATGAGATGGGTGAAAGAGTTTCAGAACAGCAGTGGATGGATGTTATTGGTGTGATAAAGGTACAAGGTAAAAATATAGATAAAGAATATCTTCGAAAATGGGGAGAAATACTACATCTTATGGATTTGCTGACTTCCGCTTTTCATGAATCAGGTCTGGATTTCTAAGAGATTGAAATATCCACTCTCACAACAACCCATAGGGGTCAATATCAATTGTCTGTTTAATTGTGCTGCCAAAATTGAGGTTTTCTTTGAGGAAGTTTACAGCCCTGGAAAGAGTCTGAACAGAATCTGCCTTCAGAATGATATGATATCTGTAGTTGTTCTGCAATTTTACCAGGGGTGCCTGAACCGGTCCCAGTATCGAAAGACTCTTTGGTTCAAATATTTTCTTAAGTTTCTCAGTGATTCTTCTATTCTTCTCGACCTGTGTTCTTAAATATTTTTCGTTTTTATTGGAAAAGAGAAACCTGGCTATGCGTGAACATGGTGGATATTTCAGGATCTTTCTGAATTTCAACTCTTCTTTTGCAAATGCATCAAAATTCTGTCTTGTAGCAGTTGTTACTGCATAATGTTCAGGATTATAGGTTTGAATGTATACTTCCCCGGGTTTTACACCTCTACCAGACCTGCCTGCAACCTGGGTCAGAAGTTGAAATGTTCTTTCCGCAGCCCGGAAATCCGGAATATTCAAACCGATATCTGCAGAAATTACACCAACCAAAGTAACATTAGCAAAATCCAATCCCTTGGCGATCATCTGGGTTCCCAGCAGTACATCCACATTTCCCTTTTTCATACGTTCAAACATGGAATCATAGCTATCCTTCTTGCGGGCAGAATCAGAATCCATTCTCAGGATTTTCGCTGATGGGAAAAGTATCTCTAACTGCTTTTCGATCTGCTGAGTTCCTGCTGCCCCAAAATGAAACATATAACTTCCACAATCCGGACATTTTCTCGGCATATTGATGGCATGCCCGCAGTAATGACAGATGAGCTGTTGTGTTCTGCTGTGAAATTTCATGCTGATCTCACATTTGGGACATTGAAACAACTGACCACAGGATACACACTGCACAAAGGAAGAGTGCCCCCTGCGATTCTGAAGAAGGATCACCTGCTCTTTTGCTGCTAATTTCTCCTCAATTTTATTCCGTAATAATTCCGAAAAAAACTGCTTGTGGTCCTTTTCCTTGCGCATATCAATAATATGAACCCTGGGAAGCTTGTAGGTAAATGGTCTTTTCGTCAGTTTGAGAAGTATGTATTTCCCTGTTCCCGTATTCTGCCAGCTTTCCAGCGAGGGAGTTGCACTGCCCAGAATGGCAATGGCACTTGACATTTGAGCTCTCACAATAGCAATATCTCTGCCATTATACCTGGGTGTGGTTTCCTGTTTGTAGGAAGTTTCGTGTTCTTCATCCACGATGATAATGCCGATATTTTCCAGGGGAGCAAAAATGGCACTTCTTGCCCCGATTACTATCTTACTTTTCTCTGACTTTATCTTATTCCATTGTTCCCATCTCTCCCTGTCGTTGAGGTGACTGTGGAGAATGGCAATATCCTCTCCAAAGGCATTATAAAATCTCTCCACCATCTGGGGAGTTATAGAAATCTCAGGAACGAGCATCAAAGCTGTTTTTCCTTTCTTCAGGCACTGCTCGATAACCCGAATGTATACTTCAGTTTTACCGCTGCCGGTTATACCATAAAGCAGAAAAGTCTGAAATTTATTCTTCTTTACTGATTCGCTAATCTTTTTAACCGCAATTTCCTGCTCATCCGTAAGAGTAATTTTTTTCATTTCCCTGTGCAGAGGAAGAAAGTAACTTTCTGTTTTCACCTCACGTGGTTCAATTCGTAATAATCCTTTAGTTTGAAGAGATTTCACTACGGAATAACTGAATTTTCTGGCAATTTCTGAGAGCGGGAATTCCAAACCGAGTTGTTTCATGGCTTCATAGGCTTCTTTCTGTTTAAGAGTCAATTTTGGAATTTCTATAACTTTATTCAGGATAACAAAATTTGCAATTTTCTTTTTTATCTTTGCATCATAAATTCTTTTTATTTCAATGATCCCTGAGTTTTCCAGTTTTTCCAGCCAAAAGTTGAACTGGGATGCTTTTATTTGCAGTCTCTTTTTCAGTTCAGGGATATCTTCCCAGCTGAGTTTGCTGAGATTATTTAAAATGATTTCAGGGGTTCTGTCAAAACCTGGAATTACTTTTTCCGATATCTTCCTGACCTGCTGTTGAATTTGAATATTAAAGGCTGAAGGCAGCATAGCAGAGAGAGTCTGACCCAGACTGCACTGGTAGTAGTTGCTCATCCATTGTGCCAGATCCAGTAAACCCTTTGAAATTTTAGGCGATTCATCTATAACTTCGAGGATTTCCTTATACTTCAACTTTTTTTCGACAGAATCAGCTCTTTGCCAGACTATTCCCGTATGAAAGGTGCTACCGAAAGAGACTAATACCCGGCAGCCCTTGCTGATATCTTCCAGAGATTTGTAGGTATAGAGTTTATCAATTTTTACAGGTAAAGCGATCTCATAATAATTCATCATACAAAAAAAGCCCTCCTGTAAGAGGGCTCTATATAAGAAAAAGATTATTTATAGAATTTCATACGGAAACTGTAACCAATAGGTTCTTTGACCTTTATTTTCCAGTTCATGATAATTTGACGGCACTTTACCAGGAAGGTATCTGTGAAGTAACTGCCTTCAGCAACATCAATATCAACAGCTTCTACTTTTCCAGTGCTGCCTATGATAAGCGAGAATTCAATTGTTCCATACATATCCATGATCATCGATTCTATTGTGAACAGCTTGATTATCTGGGGTTTGTATGTGCTTACAATCTGCTCGATATTTGCCAGTTCGGTCTTTGCTTCAGGTGTCATTTCTTCTATCTTGATAGTACCTTCCTTAACCATTTTTATACCGGCAAATCTTCTCTTAACTGCCAGAAACTGAGCCTTACTTTCTACCTTGGTAATATTATAGCTGCCCACATCACCACCAAGACTGGCCAGATCTACTTCTTCAAATCCACCGGTGCCACCCAGGTCGAGTCCTTCCAAACCTCCCAGGTCTCCCAAACCTTCTCCAACACCTTCCAGATCGAATCCACCGGAACCAGCCACATCAAGGTCAGTTGCACCTCTGGTAACTGCCTGACCAACACCTGTGCCGGGTCCTGCTGCAACTATCTCACTGACCTCTGTAACTTCCAGGAGTTCGCTACTGAAATCTCCGGTTCCTTCTCCACCTGGCATACCAGCAACACCTGCTCCAAGCGAGAGTCCGAATTCTTGCTCAAATTCCGCTGAAGACATTGCCTGTGCCTGTTCTACCTGTTCGGTAATTTCTTCTTCCAATTCCTCTCTGGTTTTTCCTACACCTGCTTCCACTACAGCTTCTTCAACCAGTATCTGGGTAGCGAATTCTTCAATTCTGAGCAGACGTTCCGTAAAATCAACTTCCAGGGGAGGTACGTAGAAACTCTCTGCAATATACAGACCTATCCAGGTGATTGCTATACCCAGAATTATAAATATCCTGGTAAATTTTTCCTGAGGAGCAAGTGGAGTAAATTTAGCAAACTGCTTGGTAATACTTAATTCTTCCTGGGTAGGAACATATTTATAGGGAGTTATGAAGCTGTATTCAATTTTCCAGTTACCTCCAAAAGAAACATTTCCCACAGTTGAAGGATCGAGTGTAAGCGTCTCTCCACGAAGCAAGTTAGCTCTATGTAGATCATCTTTAGTGAGTAGCTGGTTATCTTTCTTGATAGAAACATCCATGCCTTTACGCAGTTTCAACTTAAACATAGAACCGCTTTTAGATATCAGGTTATATTTACTGGGAAATGCCTTATCCAGAATTTGCCAGAAAAGATGTTTGTCTCTTCCTATAAATAACTTTCTGGTAAAGTCTCTTTTATAGCGTGCAATATCCAGGACTTTATCCTTATAGGTAAGCTTTAAACTTAATACTTTTTCAGCCATATGCATCCCCTTTGTTACAGACCCAGGACTTCTTCTCTATCATCGGTGTGAATAGTAGAGAAATAGATATTAGCAAAAGCAGCCTGAGCACTGAATTTTATAAACTCCGTAATATACCTGCACGAGAGTTCCTTATCCGCCTGAATAAGTAAACATGGCTGGCTATTTACAGAGGTAATTGATCTTGCTTCCATTTGCAGTAATCTGAGCAGAGAGTGTCTGGTATCCTGTCTGGTCATAAAATCCTGAAGTGTTCCTACTGGAATACTTTCAGCACCATAAAGTATTTTATCAGTGTAGATTTTAACAAAAACAGCCTTCCCGCTTTCAATAAGATCATTTCTGGTTACAGTTGTTGGCAGGAGCATTCCTTCAGGAGCATTTTTCTGGGTAGCGTCCATGGAGATGTTCTTGATCATAAATACAAGTAAAATAGTAAGAATATCTAT
>DAOVQH010000191.1 GCA_030628755.1 Candidatus Cloacimonadota bacterium
GTTTCCGGGGATGATATAAATTTGATGCAACTCTTTAGAAAAAGTAAGATGAAGGTTGAATTCGCTTTTTCAACCCATAGTTTCGTTTATACAAAAGCAGTTGATAATTTATTACAACTGCTCAGACAACGCAGTCGCTGGGCTTCTAATATGAAATGGCAGATTATCCTAAATCCGGAATTCTTTATTTATCTTTTAAGTGTTTTCTTCGTTACTATTCTGCCAATTATTTTGCTTTTTAAATGCTGGTGGCTTGGGCTCGGAATTATATTTATAAGGGTAATTTTGGAGTTTCAATTTCTTAAACTTGGATACATGGTTTTTAATGAAGAAAAAAACAGGTTGAAATTTTATCCAGTCTGGTTTATATTGCAACCAGTTTATATTTTTATTGTAACTTTTTTGGGTATTTTGAATATTTTTAAATGGGAGAAGTAATGTAACACAGACCTCAGTCAAATTTTAATCCGGCAACTGACGGAAGCCTGATACAGTCTGGTTTGTGGAAAATATAGTCGCAAAGCAGGAGCTTTGCGTTACGAAAAAAATGCATATCTTGACAAAATACATTTGCCTGCGAGATTGAATTGTGGTGATTGAAAATGGACTCGACTCGTGATGCAATGTCCCGATTTATCGGGAAGAACATTTTGAAGAGACTATTATTCAATCATTCCCAACTCATCCCGAAAGCCTTCGGGACGAGTCAGGTCTGATTGGATAAAAAATCAGTAGGAGAAAATGAATCTTTTTGAGTCTTTAAAAAAAATAAACGATTTTATAGAATCTAATAATCTTCCTTACATGGTTTTTGGTGGGATTGCCACAGCTTTTTATGGTTATTCACGCCAAACATTTGATATAGATATAAAAATAAATATTATTGAAAAAGAGCTGAATTCCTTTATTAAAAAAATCTCAGATATTGGAACAATAAAAACTATAAATCCAGTTCAATTTGTTAACGATACATCAGTTTTGCCAATTGTAATTGATGGAGTTAATATCGATTTAGTTTTTGCAAAATTACCTTTTGAAATTAATGCTATCAAGAGAGCCAGAAAAGTGATGTTTAATGATATTGAATTTAAAATCTGCACATTTGAAGATTTAATAATCCAGAAAGCTATTTCAACAAGAGAGAAAGATTGGCTTGATATTAAAGAATTAATTAAAATAAAAAAAAATAAAATTGATTGGAATTACCTTCTTTTACATTGCAAACTGTTTTCTGAATGGTTGGAATTGCCTTCAATTTATCAAAGAATTGCTGATATAAAAAATGAAAAATATTAAAACTAAAACCGAAATAAAACTCTACTTGGAAAGAATGAATAAATTCAATCAGTGGGAGGAAAAGCAGAACAGGAATCTAACTCCAGATGAAAACCTGGAACGATTTTTTGCTTTAATGGAGTTTGGATATCAAGTTTATTCAAAAAAGCAAATCGAGTCTTTCAGGAAAAAAAAGCTGGCATCATTGATAGAAATAAACCGGAAATTAAAAAAGATTCTCTAGTTCCAATGCTCATGCGTTGATTGAAAATGGACTTGACACTTGATGCAATGCGATTTGAGAATATTTCAAGACTATCAATCATTCCCAACTCACGCTACGCTGCGAGTCAGATCTGATTGGACTCGTGGACAAGAGAATCCAAAATAGCTCGAAAAGAAAAAGGAGGTTTCTTATGAGTTTTGAAAATAGAAAAATATTACTTTTCATTTTTGTGGCAATAAGTGTAAACTTATTTGCTCAATCTGATTATGAAATCTGGAAAAAGCAACAAAAGGAAGAACTCAGACAGTATAAAAGTGAGCAGGATAAAGCATTTGTGGAATTTCTTGAAAAAAATTGGGAAAGTTTCAGAGCTTTTAAAGGAGAAATCCAGGATAAAACTCCAAAACCTGAAAAAATACCTGAAGTCAAGCCAACAACTGAAAAAAAATATCCAAAAACAAATATTGTGAAAGAGATAGAAGTTCCAGAGGTTAAAATACAGGTAGAAGAGCAGGAACAAAAAGAAAGCATGGTTTATGTAAAGCTGAAAGAAGGACCCACTGTGAATGTGAATTTTCTCGGGTTACCAATTGAACTGAATTATTCAGAAAGCTTAAATGTGAATTTGGGGAGTCCAATTAATGAAAAAGCTATAGCAAATTTCTGGTATGTAACCAGCAATACAGAGTATAAAACATTTCTCCAACAACTTCATGATTATCGTGAAAAAATACAATTGAATGACTGGGGTTACTGTTTGCTTCTAAATGAGATTGGGAAGGAAATAACTGGTAACACCCAGAATCTTACCCGGTTATTCCTCTGGTTTATGTTAACAAAATCAGGTTATGAATCAAAAGTAGGTTTCAGCGGTGATAATGTTTATCTTCTACTTCCATGCAAAAATACAATGTATGGTGTTTCGTATATTGTTATCGATGATAAAAGATTCTATACGGTTTCCTTCGATAAAAAGGAGATGTTGACTATATCTATTAATACTTATGATGGCAAATATCCGAATGCAGATGACCTGATCGATTTGAGTATGATAGAATCTCCCAAGGTAAAAACTACTCTAATAGAAAAAGAACTCAAATTTAAATATGATGGTGTGGAATATACAATACCGGTTAAATATAATCAAAATACTGCTGACTATTTTAAAAATTACCCTCAGACAAACCTGGAGGTTTATTTCCAGGCACCATTATCACCTGAAGCTACTTATTCTTTGTCAATAGGACTCAAACCAATATTGGAAGGAAAATCTGAATCTGAAGCTGCAAATGTACTTCTTAGATTCGTTCAAACTGCATTCCAGTATAAAACAGATGGAGACCAGTTCGGTGAGGAAAAAAGTTTATTCTCCGATGAAACTCTTTTTTATCCCTATTCAGACTGTGAAGACCGCTCTATCATCTTTTCATATCTGATAAGAAACCTTTTGAAACTTGATGTACTTGGTCTTGACTATCCGGGACATATTTCAACAGCTGTGAAGTTTAATGATGAAATCCCGGGAGATTTTGTTATATTTGAAGAGGACAAATTCCTGGTTTGTGATCCAACATATATCAATGCAAATCTTGGAATGACAATGCCCAAGTTTAAAGAAGTGGAACCTAAAATTATTGATCTCAGGAAGTAAATTAATACAGGAGATTTAATGAAACACATCATATTTGATGATGATAAGTGGAACAATTTTTTCCCTCTCACACTGACTCGTTCTACCGGGGATTTACGAGTTGGAATTTTGAAACTTCGTCAGAGAATCTCTGCTTATCTCGATTTAGATGAAACTAAAGTAATTATTTCGACGTTCCTGGAGGATATCTACAAAGAACAGCATAAAGAGTGGCAAATCAACAGAATTACAGATGAAGAAACCATTTTTATAAATAGCAGGTTAATGATAAATAGGAAATTTGTAAAAAAAATTCAAGGGCTTCCTTCAAATTCCTGTCTTGGAGATGATGATAATATCTTTGCTGCACGATTAAACCCCCAAAAAGGGAATATATCATCTGAAGATATTTCTAAACTTTTTAAGAATTTAAAGAAAATCGAGATTAAAGGTAAATACATCTGGAATTATCTCTGGGAATTGATTGGCAATAATGCAGAATATATATCTCAAGATTTCAAAGATTTCTTTTATGATAAGGATAATTATTTCGAAACTGAGATGGGAACAACTATCCTGAATCCATACAACATTTGGATTGGCAAAGATACAAAAATAAAACCTGGTGTAATCATTGATGCTACTGATGGACCAGTAATTCTTGATGAGAATGTGCTTATAATGTCAAATGCTGTGCTTGTAGGTCCTGTATATATCGGAAAGAATTCAGTTATTAAGGTGGGAGCAAAAATTTATGAGGGAACTTCTATAGGTCCTGTCTGTAAAGTCGGTGGTGAAGTAGAAGAAACCATTATTCAGGCATATTCGAATAAACAAAATGATGGATTTTTAGGACACAGCTATATTGGAGAATGGGTCAATATTGGTGCTGGTACTACTAACAGTGATTTGAAAAACAACTATAAAAATGTGGAAGTTTATTTCTATCCATCCGGGAAGAAGGTAGATTCTGAAAGTAAATTCATTGGAACTTTTATCGGGGATCATACAAAAATCGGTATCAATTCTACAATTAATACAGGAACTGTTCTCGGTGTTGGATGTAATCTTTTTGGAAGGGATGTGATAAAAGACTTTATTCCTTCATTCAGATGGGGAGAAGATTCTGACCTTGTAGAATATCAGGAGAATAAATTTTTTGAAACTGCAAAAATAGTAAAGCAGAGAAGAAATTTGAAACTGACTAAAAACGAGAAAGAGCTTTATACTAATATCCGTAAGATGGATTTTGAATAAAATTTTAAGTTAGCTCTAACTCTTTATTTGATAAATAAATGGAGTATTAATGCAAGAGTTTGTCGAAGTAATATTTCGTTCTGAGAGGAATGGATTCTTTATAAATTCCAAGAATTTAGAAATTGCCCCAGATACGAGTGTAATTGTTAAAGTTGAACGTGGTGAAGATATCGGCAGGGTGCTGAATTGCTCAGTCATAGATGAGGAACTTGAAGAAAAATTCCAGAAAAATGAAATTAATAAAATACTTAGAATTACTACAGAAGAAGATCTTAAACAACTTGAAAACGTTGAAAGAAAAGAAAAAGAAGCTGAGGAGAAATTTACTGAGATGTTAAAAAAACAACCCTTTGAAATGAAACTTCTCGATACTATTTACCAATTAGATGGGAATAAATTAACCTTCTTTTTCTCAGCTGATGGTCGCATTGATTTCAGGGATTTAGTGCGCGAGCTTGCTGCTGAATTTAAAACCAGGATAGAACTCCATCAGTCATCCGGTAGGGAAGATGCCAGGCGATTGGGTGGACTGGGTATTTGTGGTAAGACATATTGTTGTGTATCATTTCTGAGGAAATTTAATCAGGTTACAATTCAGATGGCAAAAGATCAGAACCTTTTGAGCAATCTTTCTAAAATATCAGGTCCTTGTGGTAGATTATTATGCTGCTTGCATTATGAGGAAGATTTCTATCTGGAGAAATTGGAAGATTTTCCTGCCATCAATGATGTGATTATCTATAAAAACAAGAAAATGTTCGTGGAAAAAAATGATTATTACAACAATAGGATAAACCTGATTTCCGAGGATAACGAACGAATAATATTAACCCTGGATGAATTCAACAAGATAAAAGATAAAACAAAAGATGAAAAGACACATTCTTGAGTTTCTTCCGAATGAATTGAATAAATATCTGACTCAAATAAACGA
>DAOVQH010000302.1 GCA_030628755.1 Candidatus Cloacimonadota bacterium
AAATTTAACGGTGTGAGCTTTTCCGATCATTCTTTCAAAGGCAAACATAAAGGGAAACATGATTGTCATATTTTTATGACATATATATCTAAAATGTAATGTTTTTATGACAAAATTTCATTCTAAAAAATATACGAAAATTATTAAAAAATGCTTTTATCCCGTTTTAAAAAACGTGAATCCAAATACTTTCCTGAAGAACAAAATATGGAGTCTTCATCTCAAAACAAGGTCATAATAGACTTTTATATTATTTTCAAATATGGCTACTAAAAAAATAGAAATAATTATTGACAGAAAAAAAGTTTATCTTCATAAGTTATTCAAAGTTTGGCACAAAAGTTGCATAAATTATTTATTTATAGATGTGAAAAATCCGCGAATAGACGGATTTAGCCTGACCACTCGTGAATGGTCAGGAAATAACCCCAGTGAAATCCGGCAGCTGCCGGACACAGGGTTCACCCTGTGTAATTGTAAAACAATTTATTACACGGGGTAAAGGAGTAAAAAATGGGAACACAACAAATACTACTCATAGTATTGAGTGTAATTATCGTAGGTATCGCAGTAGCTGTTGGTATTACCATGTTTAGTACACAATCATCAAGTACAAATCGGGAAGCAATTAAAGCTGACTTGATGGCATTTGGTTCACAAGCGATAGCATTTTGGAAAACACCAAAAGGTATGGCTGGTGGAGGTAAAGGTAATCCTGGTTTTGGTGCAAATAGACCTGAGGCATTAATAACTGTGGGCAGATGGATAGGACTTGATGCAAATGGTGTATTTACTAATGATAATGGCAAATATAGAATATGGACTAGTTATGGCTCCGCAACTTTACTAAGAATAGGGTGTGTTGGTACGCAACAAGGTCAAAATCCTACACTTGCTAATAGCTGGGGTTTTGGAACCGGGCGAGTTGAAGCCCATATATATATTAGCCCTGCTAATGATAATCCATTTACTTGGGATATTCGAAACTAGTATTAAATCAAGTTTCAAATTGCGGAAGACAGATTGTGCAACGAAACAAACAAGACAGTGTCAGGCTTCCGTCAGTTGCCGGATTAAAATTTGACTTATTGTTTGTTATACACTACACTAGATAATTAATTTACATATGTGAAATCTTGTTGTATTTGTACCAGCTTAATATGGCTCGCAGAGTTCATCATACTCGTCACATAGCTCCTGCTATATGATGCTAAATTTCGTAGCTTTGCTACTAATTTAATATAAACAGCAGGAGCTGTGAAGAATGTCGTTGCATAGCAGGAGCTATGCAACGAGACAGAGAGATAGAGAGACAGAAATCAATATATTCCTTTTCCGCAAAAGCCGTTATGATTTTTCATAAACATTTTTTCCAGCAACATAGGTTGCTTTAATTTTCAGTTCATTTCCTAAAAATACCAATTTAGAAAGCAACTCTTTTTTTTCCTTATTATTAATATCTGGAATTTTAACAAAAGCAAGATCTGCTTCTTTTCCAACGTCTATCGAACCGATTATGTCTTCTTTTTCCAGAACCTTTGCTCCACCAAGAGTTGCATAATAAAAGGCTTCTTCCGGGGAAACAGTGTAGTCATCCTGTCTGTAGCAGGCCATTTTCATAACATTGAACATTGAAAGAGAAGTTCCGCCAGCAACGTCGGAGGCAAGTGAAAAATCAATTCCCGATTTCTTTATTTTTTCAAATGGGAAAACACCGCTTTTTAAAAAGAAATTTGAATCCGGGCAGTGGATGATTTTACTTTTTGTCTTCTTTATAATTTCCAACTCTTCATTATCGAGATGAATTCCATGCCCGAGAAGAGTTTTGGGACCAAGAATGCCAAGCTTCTCATAGATTTCAGTGTAGTTTTTATATTTAGGAAAGAGCTTTTTTACCAGTTTTATTTCATCCTGATTTTCAGAGAGATGAGTTTGAATATAGGCTTTTTTCTTTTGTGCAAATTCACCTATCATTTTCATAAGCTGTGAAGAGCAAACCGGCGCAAATCTGGGGGAAAATACATATTCCAGAAGCTCGGTTTTTTTATTCCATTTTTCAAAAAGTTCCACACTTTCGAGAAAGGAAGTTTCAGTATCTTCCAGCAAATATTCAGGAGAATTAGTGTCCATCATAGTTTTACCGATAATAGCTCGAACACCCATTTCTTCTGCTGTTTCAAAAGCGATATTACAAGCTTCTTTGAAAGGAGAGGTATAAATTACAGAAGTTGTTGTACCTGCTTTTTTCAGAGCTGTGAAAAAATCTTGCGCAACTTTCCTGGCATATTCAGGGTCTTTTGATTTTAATTCCTCGGGAAACGTGCAATTATCCAACCAATCAAATAAATTGGAATTATGTTTTCCCCGAACGTAGTATTGAGAAAGATGTACATGAGTATCAATTAACCCCGGAATACAAACTGAATCTGAATAATCAGTGAAATCCTGATTTTCTATAGTTTTTGAAATTGACGCTATTTTTTTATTGGATATAGAAATAAAGGTGTCAGGTAGAAATTCGACTTTATCCGATGAAATGGGATTTAATATATTTGTTTTAATTATGAGCATACGATTTATCTCTTCCTGGTATAAGTTTTATTTCAACTTTAATGATCTTTTTATTTGTAACCTGAACAACTTTGATTTTCCAATTTCCAATTGTAATTTTTGTGTTTTGTCTTGGGATTCTCTCAAGTTTATCGATAATAAGCCCGGCAATGGTTTCGTAATCTCCTTCTGGAAGGTTCATTTCATATTCGTCATTCAGGTAATCGATTTCAATAAAACCCTGAAGTAAGAAGTGATTTTCACCGATTTTCTCGATTTCTTCAGAAGTTGTATCATATTCATCTTCAATTTCACCAACGATTTCTTCCAGAATATCTTCAATTGTTATAAGTCCTGCTGTTCCACCAAAAGAATCTACGACAATGGTCATACTCTTCTTTTGTTTCTGCATTTCCGTAAGAAGCTTATTAACGTCCATTGTTTCAGGGGCAAAGAAAACTTCTCTGATAAAATCAGATGCTTTCAGCATAACGTTGTTTTTCTTTTTCATCAAATCATACATGATAAGAACCCCCATGATGTTATCGAGATCACCATCATAAATAGGAAATCTGGTAAACCCTTTTTCTCTGGCGATAGTAATAACTTCGTCGATAGGAGTATCTTTTTCA
>DAOVQH010000244.1 GCA_030628755.1 Candidatus Cloacimonadota bacterium
AACTAAGGAACAACTATCCCAACCCCTTCAATCCAGAAACAACCATTGAGTACTCTTTAAAAGAACCCGGTAATATAAGTTTGGAAATCTATAATATCAGAGGTCAGAAAGTAAGGACCCTGGTTAATGAATTTAGAGAGGTAGGCTACCATTCTGTAATCTGGAATGGTAAGGACAGCAATGGCAAACCGGTTTCCAGCGGTTTATATTTCTATCGAATGAAAATGACAGATTACAGTCAACTGCGTAAAATGCTGCTTCTAAAATAAAAACTGATCTCCGATAGACCAGCCTGAAGATTAATTTCTCCAGGCTGGTTTTTTTTTGATATAAGCGTTGTTTGTAATATTGTTTTTGCTTTTCCGCCACATAATGTTTCATGTCAGATCAGGCAGTTGCTGGATCTGGAGCGAGAAGAAGATCCTCCCGAAACTTATCCGGCAGCTATCGAAATTTCTTAGAAGCAGAAATCTCGATCTTGCTGAGAAAGAATAATCAATTATTTAATAAAATTTCGAACTAATATTAAGATTTCATACTAAAATATTTGACACATAAGAGCAAATATCCTTATTTTGGATATGTGGATAAAAAAATATTGAATCTTGAAATTTCTAAAAACTTCTATACAAACAAAAATGTTTTACATTTCTTTAAATTGTTTATTCTTAGCTATTCAAAAAAGGATGGTTTGGAAGAATTAAAAAAAAGGAGGAATAGTAAATGAAATGCTTAAAAATCAATTTTTCTTTTGTTGGTTGGAATATTTTTCATTTCAACTTTGTTATTTTGTCAGACTATTAATATGGAAGAATTCATCAATCAACTTGAAGAAACTCACCCTATTTTTGAGAAGGAAGAAATTACAGCTCAAATTGAAATTGAAGAAAAGAATTCATATTTGGGAGCATAAGACTGGAATATCTTAGCATCAGGTGGTTTATGAACACTATTTTAATAAAATCATTTTCTTCATCATAATGGGCGTATTATCAATATTCAGTTGATAGAAATAAATTCCTGAACCAACTCGCTTACTATTGGAATCTCTGCCATCCCAGGTAACAGAGAAAGTGTGACCGGGAGAGGGTGTGACGATGGGAAGTTCGTTCACTTTCTGTCCTTTGATATTAAAGATTTCAATTCGTAAATTTTCGTGTAAATTCGCCTGCCCGGCGTAACCTTGGTGAAGACTGGTGGCTTCAAAATAAATCGTTGTAGACGGTTTGAAGGGATTGGGATAGTTTCTTAATAAAATCACAGAATTTATTCCTGTTAATTCATTATTTGATACAGATGTTAAATTTGTTGCTAAAAATACACCAATATCTGTTCCAACCATAAAATTATGTTCATATGTAGGATAAAACTCAAAACAATAAACTTCATTAATGCCAAGTCCTGCACCAATTTGTTGAACCTGTCCGTTTTCTTCAGGTTCAACTAAATATAATCCACCTCCATCTTTACAACCAACAACTAAATATCCTCCGAACTCATAAATCCTATTGGGATAATAAAACCCATTTATGGATGTTAAACCTGTAATTTCTCCGTTTTCATATTCTACTCTATAGACCAGATTATAGTAACCTCCATCACCACAGGCAAGATATACTTCGTCATTGTTTGGATAATTCCGAACATAGATGTCATTTATACTGAGACCGACATTAAATGAGTTGAAAATTCCGTCATTTTCGATATATATTTCATATCCTGCAGAAACAAAGAGAGTTCCATCACCATTTTCTTCGACATCGGTAACATCTTTAAAATTAAATAAATCTATAGCTGTCCATATATCTCCATTAGTAGAATGTAGAAGTCCACCATACATATTCCAGGCACCATAACCAAAATAAAAACCGGAAGAGACTTTTTTCACAAAATGTGGTGGATATTCGCAATAGGTTACGAGTTCAAATTCTTGTGTTGTCACATCAAATTCATATAAACCGTCACTATTACTACCGCAACCAAATGCACAAAAAATTCTATCGTTAGGATTATCAGGAACAATAGAAACAGCTCCGATATTTGTTGCTATACTGAAAATGTTCAAAGAATCAGGATATGTGAAATAGGCTAATCCTCCACCAACTCCAGGTAATGCAAAGAGTAATCCGTATTCAGAAATCCCACTTAATTCTGAAAATTTCATATCACAAACAGGTCCGTCAATTATTGGGTACATTTGATCCCAATCTCTGATCTGAGAAATAAGTTCTGAATAGAATAGACAAAAGAATATTATTGTAGAAAGTACTATTATTCTTTTTGTAGTCTGATAAATTTTGATTAACATTGTAATTACCTCCTTTAATGCTTATTTTATATGAGATATGCAAAATGAAAAATTTACGTCTTTCTGAGGAAAACTTATAAAGGCGAACCTTCGAAGAATCCCATTATAAGCGGAGATCCTTCGTATGAAAAGCAAGTAGAATTCTTTTCATCCTTCGCAGTATGCTACGGAGAATGGACAGGATGACAAAAACACTCTATTTTGCATAACTCTTTCCTATTTTAAAAGTAAACACTTCTTTGTAGCTACTGTTTTATCATCTACTTTTAGTTGGTAGAAATAGATCCCTGAACTAACCGATTGGTTATTTTCATCAGTTCCGTTCCAGGTTATTGAAGATTGATTATTGAATATTGAATATTGTTTAATCTTTTGACCCTTGATGTTGTAGATTACCAGTTCAGTGTTTTCGGTGTTGTCGGTGTTTAATGAAAAAGAAATTGTTGTTGATGGATTGAAGGGGTTGGGATAATTCTGTTTCAATATGAAAGATCTTGCCAAACAGCTTTCATCTACGTTACTTTCATAAATAACAGTAGCATAATAGATATCCCAATTATCATTTCTATCTGTCTGCCAAAAAACTGCTACTCCATCCTGATAAGGACAAATATCCGGACTCATATCATTTTCTGGATCAATAGAAATAATTGTTTCATCTAAAAATTGTCCATTTTCAATAATTCGTAAGTAAATATCAAATTTAGCAACAACTCCTTTTCTTGCCCAGGCAACCCAGATTTTCCCATCTTCGGTTTTGCAGATAGTTGGGTTTACATCAGTTTCATCATTATTTGTTACCTGTATTTCATCACTCCACAAGCCATTAAAGCTTCTACAATAAATGTTTGTATTGTAATCGCAAGTAGCTCGATAGAATAGCCAGACAGTTCCTTGATCATCGACAACTCCCTCCGGTTCAAGAGAATTACAATCATTATTAGTAACCATCTCAGGATATGACCAAACATCGTTTGAGTAAATCGAGTGATAAATATTTTTATAACCAGCCACATCTGATTCGAAGAAAAGGTGCCCATTATTATCAGAACCAAAGACTAAAACAGGATCATTTAGCATAGCCATATCTGATACAATCTCTTCACCTACATCCCATTGAGAATTTTCATATTTACTAAAATATATTGAACCACCTTCTATTGTCTCTCTTTTCCAAACAACAAACATATTGTCATCATTATCGACTGCCAACCTTGGTTCGATTTCATAACACATATTTTGCAGATCCGGGTCGCTAATATTCATTGCCTGTGTCCAATTATAATCTGAAGAAGACATAATATCAAAGTTACATACATCATCAATATGATACTGTCGAAAGCTCTGCCAAACAGCCCAGATATTACTTCCATTAAAAATAATATCAGGGTGGAGATCCCAATACTCATCAAAACCAATAGTTTCCGGCTCACTCCAGCTATTTCCATCATAGCTGCTTACATATTGGTCACTTCGAACATATCTTCCGCTGTCCCATATTAACCAGAGATTATCGTTCAAATCGATTGTAGAAACAGGATAACAATCAGTCATAGGATGTGTGGTTACTTGTGAAATTTGAATTTGATAATTATCTAATGGCGTAGGAATATTTTCCTGACCGTTTTGAACAGAACAGACATTTTCTTGAATAATTAAAGTCGGGTCTCCTAATATTGTTAATCCCTTCAAATATGAAGCAAACCAATTCTGATTAAGAAAATAAACCAGTGCATCGCCAATTGAAGAACCACCTGCCAGAGCAGAATAATATTCATTATATTCGACTCCGTAAGTAACTTTTGTACTGCCCAAAGCAGCGAGACCATAATTTGAAGAATACAGATACCAAGAACCGATATTATTCAACTCAATAAAACGATCATGCATACAACATACAAAAGTATAAAAGAATGCTTGCGGCAATG
>DAOVQH010000254.1 GCA_030628755.1 Candidatus Cloacimonadota bacterium
AATTTTATTTCTCAATTCAGATATAAATTGTTTTGCTGATTCAAACCGTTTTTTGGCTGTAAAGATTTCCTCAATCTCAGGTAAAGCTTCTTCAAAGGATAATTGTTTTGCAGATTTCTTTTTAAGCATAAATATCACTGCATAACCTTCATCTGTTTTAATTATACTGGTATATTTTTCATTTCTCCAGGTTCTCATCAGGTCTTTTTTATATTCATCTATAAAACCGAGCTTTTCAAATTTAAGTTTTACATCCTGAAAATCAGTTCTAAAGATTTGGTTTTCATCAACATATTTGTGAAGGTGTGAAAAATAACTGGTTGAATCAAAAATAGCTCTGGCTTTATTATAAGCGATACTGTCGGTGATCCCAAGAACTAATTCCTTTCTTAATTTATGTTTAATTTCATAATAAGGAATTACACCGGCATTGTAGCTGTGAAGCTTGTAAAGAACAAACCAACCATTGTCATATTGTACAGGTTTTGAAAATGAATTGTCTGAAAGTCGGGAGAGTGTCTTCTTGATAACATCGGGCAGTTCATTGGTTTCTACTATTGTATTTTGTGGAAAAGAATGTTCTTGTCCGAAACATAGTTTTAATAACGAAAAATCTTCACCTGATTCAGCCTGACTTTTGATTGTTTCAGCTAGTTCTAAATTCTTTGTGTAAATATAATCAAATTTAACGGATTTCTCTCTATAGAAAGTATTAATGTTCTTCTGATATTTTTGGTGAATTTCTGAGTCGGATACTTCAAAAGGAAGATTGCTTAATGTTTTTTCAATAGGGAAAATCACACCTCCCAGTTGTAAGCTATCCGCTGTTTTAAAATCCTTTTTATGCGAATCGTAATATGTTCTATAATCGCTAGTGTCCAACTTTGAAACTTCAATTATTCTATGAAGTTGGGATTTTATTCTTTTAAATCGGGGGATATATTCCGGGAAAAAGGAATCGACTTTATAGAAGATAACTGAATTTGCAGTAGGAAGGAAACCATAATCTTCCCCCTGGTTTATTCTGAGAACGAGCAAACCATCTATGATATCTTCATTACTAAATTTATCTAAGTAAATTATTTTAGTTGATTCTTTAAGGTTGAAATCTTCGATAATATTTCGGAGAGCATTTTCATTGTGAAAATTCTCCATAATCAACTTTTTAATTCTGTCCTGATACTCTGACTTACTTTCTGTTGAGAAGAATTTTGGTTTGGAAAATTCGATTCTGGTTATAACTGCTGCCGGGATTATAAATTTATCGATGTGAGTTTCAAAATATTCCCTGTAGCTTTTGGCCTTGCTTTTTTCTTTGGAAATGAAAGACTTCCAAATCTCGTTTGCAATATTTCCAGTATCTTTACGTTTAATTTTTTTCTTATCAACCACGAAATAAACTAAGTAACCTTCTCCAAAGTCTATTGGTTCGGAAAACTGTCTTTCCTGCATTTCAAATGCACTTCCGAGTATCTGAGAGGGTAATTCTCCCAGCTTATCATCAGAAGCTAAATAAGAAGTTTCTAATATAGGGTAGGTGATCTCTTCTCCATTCTTGAGTATTTCAATTATCTGGATGGCTTTGTTGTAAGCCATTTTTCGCATTTCTTCTTCAAGTATTGAATTCTCCAGTTTTTCTATATCATAATACGAAATAATTGTATCTTCGTTTACATAAGAATTTAGAATTAAATTCACTCGTGGTTTAACAGTTTCTTTAAATTCTTCTTTTAGAACTACGAATAGCTTTAATTTTATCTTTTTCTGGGTTAAATATTTATATTTATTATTTTCATAATACCAATCAACTTTTTTAAAGGAAATATCTTCTGGAATATTTGCATCTTCCACATCAATTATTGTATAACCAAGATCAATTTCAGTATTCTCTGAAAAGAACTGCTGTAATAATTTATCATTTGATATGTCGAATGAGTTCTTAATAACAGTTTTAGTTTTATTTAAGAGTATTTCTTCTTTCATTTCTTTAATGATTTTTTTACCTTTAGAAGTTTTTTTGAAGTTTTCAAATTTAGAGTAATCAAAACTCCCGTTTGTCTGGAATCTTGGCAGATCGCCCACTTCCTTTATAAAAAAGGTTTCAAGCTCAACATTATTTACAGTAATGCTATTTTCTTTTGCATAAATAATTAAGAGTTGTTTGTTGATCAGGTCGTTTAGCGCCATGTTGCGAATCTGGCTGTAAGAGTATTTGTATTCTACTTCGTAATTCTGCATTTCTTCCTGGAGCTGTTTGGAAGTTATTTTAAAGGAACCTACTTCTGCCACTATTTTTGCTGATGTGCTGGTTATGCATAATAAAAGAATTACAATGATGAAATATTTCATAAAAATTCCTTAAAAAAAAACTTTATGTACATAAATAAATTTTGAATTAATTAATCAAGAAGATTTTTTTAGAGTGAGGTAGGAACAGAAATCATATAAAGGAAAATAGCTCACCAGTCTTCGTTAAAACTACGACCCGGCAAGCAGATTATCACGGATATACGTAGATTAGTTTTTTTAATTTTCAATCTTAATTAGAGTTCATCCGTAAACTAAGGTTTTTCGACTCGTAAGTTTACCCCGTAGGGAAGTTTACCCTGTAAAATGCGAAGCAATATTTAACAGGGAATGACCGTATCGGGGGAACGACGAGTCGAGACGAAGTGCGTATTCAAGCTACCTCAATTTATTTCAAAAATTACTATTCACTAATGACCAATAAACCAGTTCACTAATTTACCAATTAACTAATTTCTCTTTTTCATTTGACGAAAAATTTTAAAAAGTGTTAATAGACTGACATGAAAATTTGTCTTTGTTTTCAGGAGGGATAAATATGACTCAAGCAAGTAGAACTCACATTTTTTTTCTATTGATTTTTTTATTATTTCCCTTTATTGTACAAGCTCAAATGCTGGATTCTCTCAGCACAATTATGATAGATTCCTGTTTAAGCTATCTGCATTTAACCAGGGAAGAATTGGGTTTCGAAAAAGCCTGGGCAGTTGATGATACATTCAAGCTGGAGATTGTGGACCATCTTTTGCATAATCCTCTCGAATTGCCTGGTTATGTTGAACAAACACTGAATATTACTGATGAAAATATTGGGAATCCCCTGCAATTATTAAAATTTACAACAGAACAACTCGATATAAAAATTATAGAAAAGGAACTCCAGGAACTTTCTTTTGGAGATTTTACTTTTGATCCCCAAAACCCGTTTGAGAACTTAATATCTGCATTTGAACAAGCAGAACCATATCGTAAGAAATTTTATTCTGCACTCGATAGCCTGGAACTCCACGATCTTATCATGGCTGCCCCTAATATGTGGGGGAATGAAGATGATTCTCTCGACGTACAATTGAAAGGCTCATGGCAATTTGAGTTTGGAGCTTATGTTGATACATCCCGAACTGTGGATGATGACAGGATCTTAAATATCATAAAAAAATTGGATAGAAAACAATTAGCAAAAGCCGGGATTATCTTTTTCGATGCAGTCTGGAAGCTGAAGAACGATTTTGAAAATAATAGCTATAAATTTAAACCTATAAAGGAAAAAATCGAAGGTGTGCAAGGAGAGGTTCTTTATTTTCAGCAGACCGATTTTGGCAAGATGATTATTGGTGGAAAAGGGGATAATGTCTATTCCGAAGATTTCGCTGTGATTATTGATATTGAAGGGAATGATACTTTTCGCTGCCGGGCTGGTGGGGCTATAGGTGAACTTGGGAACCCATTTTCACTGGTTCTTGATTTATCAGGGAATGATGTTTACCTTGCAGAAAAAAAAGCAGTAAGCCAGGGTGCGGGTTTTTTGGGAATAGGGACCCTCATAGATTGTGAAGGAAACGATATTTACCAGGGTTCTAACTACTCACAGGGAGTCGGGTTTTTCGGAATAGGACTTCTTTATGATAATAATGGTTTTGATGATTATCGTGCTGGTTTTTACTCTCAGGGTGGTGGACACATTGGTACTGGTTTACTGATGGATAATGG
>DAOVQH010000018.1 GCA_030628755.1 Candidatus Cloacimonadota bacterium
AGTATGTTCATATTATTAGTTTTTTCTTCTACACTTAACACCTGGTAATCCAGAAGCATTTCAGCACCACTTATCGGAAGATGTTTTTTTGCTTCAAAAAAGAGAGCGGATTCCAGTTCATCTTCCGGCAGGAAAATCGTCTTGATCTGTTTAATGCTGGTATTATCACCGCCTATTGATGAAACGATATGTTTAATCTTTTTCGGGTTTAGTTTCAAAAATTTCAACATTGCTGCCAGAATTGGAGCAAATCGGTCCGGTGATAAATCCGAGAGTATCGGTTCGATTCCTTCCGGAATTGTCGATTGGACCTCATAATTCAATAGTCTGAAACCATGATGCATCTTTTTCAGGTGGACCATTTTGATGCTGTGATTCCCAATGTCCAATCCAATCGATTCCTTAAATTTTGCTGTTTTAGTTTTTGCCATGTAACCTCACATATACATACATTTATACTAATAATTCATTAAATCATCTGGAACTAATTTCTTTTATTAATCAGTTGGAGGAGATTTGAAGGACCACGATTGCTTTGTAAAAGCGGTTAATTGACTCTCTCCCCATCCTTCGTATACCTGGGGATAGTCAGGGGGTTGAATGAATATGAACCTTTCGTCAAAATGATAGTCTTTACTATATCCAGTGCTGTTATGATCACCATCATAATGATAATCATCCATTTCCCAGGGGCTGGGTGAAGAACCTCCTTGAGGATGATTATAATCGTCACCACCAGAACGATGAACAAAACCACGTCTTCTCTGGGCTATCGCACCATATATAGTAATTGTTCCTCTTTCAAACACAATATCCTCTGAGGATTCGGGCCAGACCGGGTTATACCAGGGGTAATCCGTACCATAAGGAAAAACATAACTCGACGAATTATTATTAGGATATGATGCTAAATAACCCGGGCTCTCGTAGGGGAAACCACAACATGGGTAACCCATAGGTATAGCAGCCCCATGCAGATTAAATCCATCAATATTGGGCGGAACAAAAGGATTTATCGGAAAAATAAATTTGTGGAAATCAACAAAAGTATATAGAGTCTCCTGCAAAGTATAGGGACTTTGCGCCCAGAAACTTGGTGTGGAGCCATGCGGGTGGTGATACTGGAAGGTAAATATACCATCATAATGGCATGCCATTTCACCATATAATGACACATCACCTTCTCCGATAGCAGCATAAGCACCATAAAGCATAATATTATTACAATTAGTAAACATTATTTCATTTGTTTCCGGATCGCGGTGTTTATATCTTATCAATATCTTCTGCTCGGATACCAACCCGAAATAATCCGTTGTATTCAGATTCTCAGGATCATCAGGAGGGTTACCTGGCCATGTATTTGCATAGGTTATATCACCAACTATGAAAATAGTATCGGCACAACCCCAGGTTTGTTTGCCATAAACATCTCCTTTAATCCATAATTGTGCATTTTCTACCCAAACAGATCGATTACTAACAGTGAAACTTGGACCTGGAGTCCAGAGAGTATCATACATTGTGATATGATTTGTACAAATATAGTTGGAATCTTCGTACCAGTTACCACCTGCATTGATAACAGCATTAGCTGTAGCAGTGTTATGGGGGAACCAACTGTAAACACTGAAAGTATCCACTTCGGTTTCTTCAATATTACCATACCAGCAATCAAAGTTACTACCAGTAATGTTTACATATACAATATCGGTATCTGGTCCACCAAGAGGAATGCCATTTGCACGAATAAGTTCTGCAGTTGGTTCAAAAATAATGGGATTTGCACCATCAGGACCTTCCAACCAGCCTCCAAGAAATATTTGTAACTTTAATCCTTCTGAAAGAGGAGCACCATTTTGATTATAATTCCTGAATATTCCTGCAGTTGTAACCATATCATAGAAAGTGGGCCAACCACCATTAATACCACCACCACCATTTTGTATCCAGATATCGGTATTGGAATGCACAGGACCATATAATATATCAGGACCCCAGAATTTAACCCGAGCTGCTTCATCGCCCCCATCTGCATTTTCAGATTCTTCCGTATGCGTGAAATACTGGTATTCAGCCAGGCTTTTATTTCTTATCACTCTTTCTGAATATCGTTTTACAGGGGATTTATAAGATAAAGTAAGCTTGCGAGCTCTTTTTGCTGTGATAAGTGACTGAATTGCTATTGCCTGCTCGGTTGTAAAGCCCATAAAAAAAGTAATAGATATATTTTTTTTATTATTTGTAATGTAATATGTGGTAATACGCTGAGGTTCGATAATTTCAACTATTCTGGGTGGCAAAGGTGCAATATCATTGTGTTCGATAGCTAAGTGTGTTCTTCTCGCCTCACTTCTAAGAAGGAACTCCTCTTGAAGTTTGTCATGGGCATATTGCGTATCAATATGAGCAGCATTTACTAAATTCATTAATGATACAGAAGAAATAATTGAAACCATACTCACAAGCACAGCAATAACCATTGACACAATACTGCCTACTTCGCTTTTCAACAATTTTTTAATGAATTTCATATATCCTTCTGTATTAAGCATTACCAATAAACACTGAGGTTTCATATTTTATTGTTCTTGTGTTCTGCCTGATATCGTCTTCTCTTGTTTGTCCCCTCCGTCTTTCCCTGAACCTTACCTGACCTTCGAGTTGAATTTTTATCATAAGTGGCTTTTTATTGTAACTCATTTTTTCTACAGTCCATATATTTCCCCGGTTCAATATCTTAAATTGAGGTTCTCTTCCTATCATTTTTTTAGGAGTTGAAGGAAAGACAATTTTTCGTTCAGGAAAATTTTTTAATCCATATTTAGCATAAACTTCCAAATGATTATCATCATTTAAGGTAATAGTACACCAATAATCTTTTTTCAGTGTTTGGTTTATGACTATAGGTCTCATTTCAAGAGTGTTTCTGGATGACCAGATATTAACCGAATCTGCTGTCATTAAACCGATCAAACCTTCATTATCAGTATGAGGTTCGTAAGCATAACCATAACGCATTGTTTCTATAGCATTAAAGAGGTCTTCCTGAAGTTTTGTATAGAGTCGTGTCTCTTCAAATGTTGTGATAAAGTGCAATACTGAAATTGTGAAAATTGCAAAAACAAGAGTAGCAAGTGGAATACCTGCTATTACTTCAATAAGAGATACACCTTTTTGAGATTTTAATATCTTCATTATTCAGGTACCACGTCCGTTCTATAAAAATAATCTTCCCTGAGAACGAGTTGTTTTTCACGGTTCAATAGAGACATGTGAAATCTTTCCGGTCCGTCTTTCCAGGTTATTTTTATGGTGATCTGGTCATATAAAACAAATTCAGAAACAACCATATCTCTGTGAGTCTCTTTTCGAGGAGGATGGATCCGGGCATATAACGGAACACCATCCCGTTTATCCATTAAGAATAAACCTGAAGATATATTATTAATTTTTGTTTCATTTTGGTTATTATGATTGTAATATTTAATTTCTTCCAGTTTCTGAGTAGCTTTAAGGAGTGCTACCCGGTAATGATAATTCCCTACTGCTTTATGTCGTGTGTAATAAGCAGTAATAAAAAGTCCTGCAATAGCTATAGTAGCTATGATCAAAGCCCCCAGGATCTGAACGATTCCAAAACCTTTTTCTGAAGTTAAAATATTCTTTAACATTAGAATGCGGTCCCTGTCGCAAACATTTTGGGGTTATCTGCAACTTCTCCAGCAATTCTACGATCAAGAAAACCATTCATAACATGATTGAATAAAGATTGATCTTTTGATTGCATGCCTTCCTTTGTACCTGCTTGAATAACTGATGGAATCTGGTAGGTCTTTTCTTCCCGGATAAGATTTCTAACTGCTGCATTGGCTATCATGATCTCCAGAGCTGGAATACGGTCGCTTTCATCTTTCATGGGAAGCAAGGTCTGGGCAACTACAGCTTGCAAAGATTCCGAAAGCATGGAACGAATCTGTGCCTGTTGTTCCTTGGGAAATATATCAATTATCCTATCAATCGACTTGGTTGCACTGCTTGTATGCAGGGTAGCAAGCACCAGATGTCCTGTTTCAGCAGCGGTGAGTGCAAGTGAAACAGTTTCAAGGTCACGCATCTCACCCACAAGAATAACATCCGGGTCTTCACGCAGAGCAGAACGTAAAGCAGCGGTAAATGACCAGGTATCATGTCCTACCTCTCTCTGGTTTATTAAAGAATTACTACTATAATGAATAAATTCGATTGGGTCTTCTATGGTTATGATATGGCAATGTTTATGGTCATTAATCCAGTCGATCATTGTTGCCAGTGTAGTAGATTTTCCACTACCAGTAGGTCCAGTAACCAGAATCAAACCTCTTTGTCTCATTGAAAGGCGTGCTAAAATCTCAGGTAAATGTAATTCCTCAAAACTCTTTATAACATTAGGAATTACACGAAAAGCTACTCCCATTCCGTTAACTTGATGGAAAGCATTAACACGAAATCGAGTATTATCATCCAGTTTAGTAGAGAAGTCAATTTCCAGTTTCTTTTTAAAGATGGCTATCTGTGAATCATTCATTACGCTAAAGATGAGTTCTTCTACTTCTTCCACAGTAGATTTTGGCAGATTTAATTTCTTCATCTGACCCAATACTCTAACCATAGGTATTGATCCGGTACTGATATGCAGGTCAGAAGCACCAGCATCAGATGTAAATTGTAACAACTCCCTAATTGTCAATTGATACCTCCAAAATTAGTCGAGGAGCTCTTCTTCTGATTCAGTTTCATCGTCAATTCCATAACCGTGATATTCTGCATCATCTACATCATACCACACTAGTTTGCCTTCACCAGCAGGGAAATCAACAGTGGATGTAGCAATATATTTCTTAGGTGGATTGCCAACAACTTCAAATTCCCAGTTCTTTTTAGTTCGATTGCCAAGTTGAGCGTCTTTCAATGATGCTTCGATGTCATATCTTTCTGTTGTTCCGTAAGTTTGGTAACGAACACGATAGGTCTGTCTTATGGCAGCTATTGCTGATTGAGCTTCTGTGGATCTTGCTTGTCGTACGTAGTTCATATAAATAGGAACTGCAATAGCAGCTAGAATTGCAATGATTACCACAACAACCATCAATTCTATCAGACTGAACCCTTTTTGATTTTTTAAATATTTAAACATCCTACCTCCTTTTACTGTTTATAAACTATTTGCAATTTTCGTTCCGAGAAATTATATTATATCTTTTTTATGCAAGAAATATTTTCTATAATCCTATTTTTTTTATAAATAACAAGTATTTAAATAAATAAGATAGCTTATATAAAACAACTTCCCACGAAAATTTAGCGATTATTTGAAAAATAGTAAACGATATTATCATAATTCAATATTTAAATCTCCTGTGAAAATTAAAAAAACTTTTTTAAAGAATAGTTTGTTTACATATACATTAGTTTGTTTACAATCCAATCTCGTTAGATTCATAATAACTTCCAATATTCAGAAAATTCATAACAATAAAGTCTGGAATATTTTGTTCATATAAATTGGAAAAACCAAACCAACAAGAATTCACCACCCCGAAAACACCGAATTAACACCGAAAATTAAAATCCAAGAAGTAGCCCGTCACTCCGTGACGGAAAAGGGAACTCGATATTTCACTACTAATGAACGATCTCGAATCAAGGAGACTAATTTGAGTTCTAAAAATCAGCAAATATTTCATTTTCACACAGACTGTGGAGCGTGGGAACGAGTTGAATCCGCCACGGAGTGTCGGGCTACTTTTATCACACGGAGCGTGGGAACAAGGATACTATTTTCAATATAGAGAGAATCTTCTCGATAGCAAGTTCGGGTGAATTATCTACCAATGTTTCTAAATTTCTCAGATACTTTTGAAAATAATTAATAAAAAAAATACCGAAAATAACTAAGAAAATTATAAAAATTATAACCAACTTTCGAAAATTCTTATCTGCTTTGATTATTTTCTTTTCTTCCACACTAACTCCTTTACCCGGGAAACTTATCAGCGTATTTTTTAACCCATTCAATAGCAGCTTGATGACCTGTCAATTTTCTTCCTTCCTTTTCCAGAACTTCTCTCCTGTAATGTTCAATATAACAAACTTGTTCAACCATTCTTATGCGGAATTCAGTAGATATGTCCATGAATTTTACACCAATATCATAACAATCTTTACACTTATGACACCAAACCACCAATGCTTTCACTTCTAATTTGGGGTCTCTTATAGGTATCCGCAAGTCTATTTCAGTACCTTCTTTAATAAATACTTTCGACCGAAAGGAAAGTCCTCCTTCACTTATGTTATTTATAAATTCCTCTTTATGAGGATCGTCTTTTTCAACTCTATACTCTATTGGAATATCCAGTGGATGACGTATAAATTTTCTCATGAAAAATTAATTCCCTACTGTATTAGTAATTTCATTTTATCAGGATCATTTTTCTGGATGCAACTGTTTTCCCATTTACATTTAATCGATACAAATAAATTCCTGAACTTACAGGCTGGTTGTTTTCATCCGTTCCATCCCAGTCAACTTTGTTAATTTTAAATTTTAAATTTTCAATTTTAAATTCTTTCACCTTCTGTCCTTTAATATTATAAATTGTTATGTTTGTGTCCTTTGCGTCCTTTGCGAGTGAAAATGAAATTGTAGTTGTCGGATTAAACGGATTCGGGTAATTTCTCTGCAATGAAGTTCTATAAATACAAACCGGTTCGGGTTCGGAATTTGCCAATGTTTTTTCCACAAATGGAGAAAATGCAGGTAATGACTCAATTCCATTTGTATGAATGGACTTTACAGCAAATTGATAAATGTCATTGGGAAGTGAAGCCCAGCTTGTATCAGTATAGAAAGTATCAATTACTCCAGTTGCGATCAGGTCCCAGTTATTCGGATTACTATGTTGCCAAGAGAAAAAACGGTAGACATTGTAAAATTCAAATTCCCTGTTACAAGATATGTTAAACTGATTTATTAACTTTGTGTCTGAGTGAACGTTTATTTTATTCCCAATTTCAATATATCTTTCAGGTTCAGCATATGACCTTGTATGACCAAAATCAATTCCATAAGCTCTTATCATCATATTTTTCTGGAACTGTGGTCCCCAATTGCCAATATCCGCCCATTCATCTGTACCACTAGACCAGTTCATTATGCACATTTGAGTTCCGGATTGAAACACCCAGGGTTCACCAACACCATCATCCAGTCCTAATGAGGTGTATTCATTGGGAGTGTTTATTCCAATTAAAAAACCTTCAGAAGCATCGACTTGCTCAACTAAAATATAGGTATTCCACTCATCATCAATATTTGGAAGTAATGCAGATTCATGAAGAAGTAGATCCGAATCTGGGTTGCCATCGGAATCCAACCCGAATATAAAGATTTTAACGTGACTATGAGTCCCATATATAGAAGACAAATACCAGGTTACCTCCTGAATTATAGCAATATTTGGATGAACAGCACCAAAAACACCATTTGCAGGAGTGGCACTGAAACCTATCTGACTTTCCAGTAACCCATCATCATACCTGAATTCTCCCCCACCTTGACCGGGTGAATTCCAGCTTAGATAAACCTCTGTTCCCAGCTCGTTCTGGACAGCCTGGACATTACCAGGTGGATAGGCAATCTCATTTAGAACTAATGTCCCAAGGTCAAGGTTGACTCCAAAAACCTGAACCTCATTAATATAATTATCGTATCCCTCATAAGAAATTCCTAAATCATAGGTTACATTTGTATAAACTCCTTCAATTAAAAAATCCCCATCCTGGTTTGTATAAGTTTCATAATTCGCAAATCCTGTGAGAGTTACATACGCACCCACCAGACCGATATCAGGATAATCACTTCCTACCACATGACCTGATACAGATACAATTCCAAGAGGAATAAGATTAAAATCAATTATAGTAACTTCATTTTCAAATACTTCTGCTTGAATTGTTTGTGGGGAATATCCATAAAGGGAAGCCGTGAAATTGTAAATGCCAGCAAGTATATTTCCAAAGTGATAAAAACCTTGATCGTTAGTATAGGTTACAGTCTGGATTTCTTCGATCAGAACCTCAGCTCCTTCAAGTGGAACTCCCTGGTCATCATAAACATAACCTTCCACATCTCCCATTGGTCCCAGGTAGAAAGTGAAAGTAGTATTCGCAAATTTTTCAAAGGCAAAACTGGAATCTGGAGGAGGAGGACTGGCTGGATTAAGAACCATATAATCATCACGTTGATAGCGGGTTCTATCGATATGTTCAAGTGTTTCGTCATGATAGAAATAATCTGTTGCTCCATAGTTCTGAGTATCCATGGGTCTGTGAACCATAACCACAAGATTATCACCACTATAAAAATAAGGTGTTGTGAATTCTATAGATATATCGTTTTGACCGGAAGGATAAATAACATTTCCATCAAAAACCTGTGTTAATTGTGTTGAAGGTATATAGCCAGCGGTAAGGTTTGATAAAGTGGTTTCACCCATCCAGATTGCTGTTGGTTTTGACATGAGAGGGCTAGTGAAATTGCTGTAATAAGTTATAGCAGTAATCATTCCTGTTATGTTATTCAACTCATCTTGAAAATAAAGGATTTCAGTAAGGCTGTTCAAATATTGGAAACTGACCGGGGTTCTGTTATTATTTTCTGTTCCATTACCAACTGTAATTTCGATAATACCTGGGGGAAATATTTCAACTTCAAGGTTACCTGTAATATCGTTCAGACTATTTTCATCGCCTTCCAAAATCACTTCACCATAAAGATAGGTTACAGCAGGAGGTTCATCAGGGGAAATATTCCAGACTAAATTATGAATTACTATTTCATCCGGTTGGATTGTTTGAGTAATATCCAGAGAAGAAAGTTCCTCCCCACCTTCTCGCATAAGTTTCACTGTATAAGAATTCTGCGGATTATAACCCACATTTTTTACACTTATTTCATAATTCTCAGTATTTCCTGCATTTACTATGGTTGAACCATTAATTTCAATAGCTGCCAGATCATTGTCATAAGTTATCAATGTTCCGGAAAGCACAACATCGTCAACATACCAGTAATTTATATTGAATGAATTACCATCGAATACCCATGCGACTTGAAAGGTGGGAGAACCTACATCTGGAGTAGTAATAACCAGATTTTCTGTGGTAGCAGGTAAGTTTGCTGCTGGAAAGATTGTAACAATATTCCAGATAACTCCATCACTTGTGGTTTCAACACGTAATTCATAAAGACCACTGTAATGATTTACATTATGTTTGAATTCCAGGTCCAATTCGGTTGCTCCAACTGTATTTACCGGTAAACTGATCAATCTTTGAGTTGCAACAGTTGATGGAGACCAGCTAAATTGAGCTTCTGGAGAAGTACCTCCAGCGTTATTCCCAGAACCCTGAGCCCAATTTATTTGCCCGGAAGTGGATGTCGTTGTCCAACCTGTTGGCGGGAAATTACCACTGAAATCCTCATCAATGATTATTTCTGCTGATAAAGAGAAAACAAAGAAAATTAAAAAAAATAAGAAAATCGTCCTTTTCATTTTTAGTCCTTAATTCATTAATGCAACATATTATGCAAATACCAGTTAAACTCTAACTATCAATTCCATAAATCACCATTTCTGAATCTTGAATTCGCTGTAAAATGTCAAGTTTTTAAATAGGTATCGATTATAAAAATGAAATAAAGTTTGACAAAATAATAAAACCTTTTATAGATTAAAATGAGTCATCAGTAAGGGAGAAAATTACAACAAATGACAGAAAGAACTGTATTTTTTTCATTTTTATTAATATTTTCATCCATGTTGTTTTCAATAACCATTGAAACTGCTTCTTTCAGTGACTTTCTATACTGGCATACTGATGAATGTGAATACGATAACTGGGTTTCACATATTTCTGAGGGTATTGCGTCAGAAGATTATAACATCTATGCACCCTGGGATCGACAGACAAATGGTTTTGGAGATTTTTACCTGGCTGAAGAAGAAGTGCTGGAAGATTGGGAAACTGTTGTCGAAACATTTCTTCTGGGCGATTATGAAGGTGCTCAAGTCCTTATAGATGGATTTGAGTTTCCTTATAAAGTGGTAGAATTTAATGATATAGAAACAGGACGAACCTATTACCTTATCAGAGAAAATCTGGATATGAGTTACTATGATGATAATGGAACTGCTGCTATTTATGATGATGAAGAAGGCTCATTTAACTTTGGTTGGGGATTGTATATTTATAATCCTCAGTCAGATATACCGGTTATAGTTACTGCTCCTCACCCTAATGATGATTTCATTACCTCTGCTGTCAGTTATAAATGTTTTGTTGATTGGAATGCAATGTTCCTGCTTATTAACGGTGCAGGTAGAGAAGTAATGTGGACACAGCAGGGTAGTTATACGAACTCTAAATCCCTGAGCGATCCTTCCCGAAATGATGAACATGCTTTCAACTATGCATATAAACTATTTTGTGATAAGATCAGAGAAGATTTTGGCAGGAGAGAATTTTCGCCACAGATACATAGTTACGATTGGAACAAGCATTCGGGATATCCAGACTGCCAGATTTCAGCGGGATATAATAAAGGTTGTCCGAATCTTCCTATTCGCGACCTTTCAGACTTGAAAATTGATATTATCAATGCCAGCAACCATCTAATGATACCTGAGAATACAATTGGAACTCATCCCGATGTTTATTTGAATGATTATTATTCTGTTAATTATGACATCTATGATTTTATTTTTATATCAGAAACAGGAAGAGCTTACCCTGTTAACAACCAGGTCGATCTGGAAGGTTATTCCCAGAATAGACAGATGTTATATACATTCAGCGGTTGGAACAGGTATGATGTTTTTGAGCCTTTCTTTCACCTGGAAATGGATGAACTACCAAATTGTTATGAAGAAACAGAAGATATTTATAAGTGGTTCTATAGTTTTAACCAGATGACCGGCACATACGATATGAGCCAATTATTCGATAACACTCTGGAATACTATACTCCCTGGATTGATGCAGCTACAGAAATCCTGCCAGATGTTATTGAATTAGACGATAACCTGATACCAGATACACCTACAAATTTCACAATTACTGAACAAACATATGATACCATAATATTGAACTGGGAAAGTATTTCATCATTTGATTTTAAAACCTTTGAAATATTATATGATAATGAACCAATAGCAATGCATAATTACCAGATTATAGACAGGTATGATCATAACTTCCTTGCAAGTCCGTTAGAAGAAGTCCTTGAGATCACTGATTTAGAATTAAACCAGCAATATTACTTTCAAATCAGAGCGAAAGATTACAATGGAAATGTTTCTGCACTCTCAGAAGAAATAACCAGTATAACTGCTCCAGTCATTATTTCCGATTTTATAGCTATCGGACAAGATAACTCCTCTATGTTAATATGGACCGCTGAAGTACAGAGTGGCAATCAAGGCTTTAATGTTTACAGACGAACATCTTCCAGTGAATACATTCTAATTGACAGCTGGGAAACTAACCCTGTTCTTGCAGGATCTTCCATTCCAAATTTAGAATATACTTATTATGATAATACCGCAAGAAATTACCAATTTTATTATTATATGCTCTCCTCTATAAATGAACAAGGAATGGAATATTTTTATGAACAGGTTGTTCAATGCTGCCCAGAGCCGATTTTCGAACTCTTCATATCAGATTTTACAGCAACTATGATTGATACTGTAGCCTTTTCAAAAAATACTTTTGCTTCTGATTCTTATGATGAATATTACGATATAGAAAAAGAACCACAACCTCCATCTGACTTTGTTTATGCTGCTTTTTATGAACCAACCTGGGGTCAGGATGGAATGTATTTAGCCCAGGAAACTCATAATAACTATAACCCTCTTTTGTCTTTTAAAATATGGAATCTTCGTATAGCGACAGATCAACTTAACGAGATCATCGAGATTTCCGTATCCTCAGATTATAATGAAAATCATGGCAAACTCTATTTAAGAGATAACTCTACAGGACAATTCAAAAATTTATTAACAGACAACCTGTATTATGTTGCAACAAGTTCAAACTACAAGTCATTTACGCTTTATTGGGGAAATTTATTCCCGCAGGTTATTTTTTCTGAAAATGAAAATAAAATCTACAAAGCTGAAGAAGAACTTCATATTCTTTGGAATGTCAATTATATTCAACTTGTGGAATATTTGAAAATATCTACGCAAAATGAGAATGACAGTATATTCATTGCTGATCAGGTAGACCCTTACTCTAATCACTTTATATGGACTGTTCCAGACTTTATCACTTTTCACAATGGTAGGATTGTAATAGACGTTGTAACTATTGATGAGGAAATAATCCGTGAAATGTCACCTTATCGATTGGGAATAGTCCCATCAGTGAATTCAATAACATACAACAGTGGATGGCAATTGGTTTCCAATCCCTGGATTTCAGGTTTCGCAGTTGAGATTGTATTTGGTGAAAATGCAGAATTATATATTCCTATTGGAAATGATGAATACCTAATTTCCGATATGTTTGAGTTTGGTTATGGTTATTGGTTAAATGCTCCTGAAAGCGGAACTTATTCATGTAGCAATCCAATCCAATCTTATGAAATAGAAATCCCTATGATTAATAAGTGGAATCTGCTGCCAAATCCTCATTTATGTAGTTATAAGCTGTCAGAATTAAGATTTATATTAGACGGTTCTCAACATTCTTACAGTTATATGTTAGAGCAACAATATATAGCAAAAGCGTTTTATATTTACCACGATAATAAATATCAAATGGTAGATACAATAGAACCAACTGAATCGTTCTATATCTACGCAAATATAGATAGCACATCTGAACTATCATGCAAATTCATACCCTATTATGGTAGTTACTTTAATCCGACTTATGAGACTGACTGGGATCTGAATATAATCGCTTCCCAACTGGATAGTGACAAATTAACCTTTGGTGTATCATTCTTTGCTTCAGATGATTTTGATTTTAAATATGATCTGCCCGAACCTCCTGTTAAACCCTTTGAAGATGGTCTGGAATTATATTTTCCTAAAGACCTGATCACTGATACTTTATTTATCTATGATCGCTTGAACTGTGAATATAAATCACGTCTCAGTTACGTACAACCCGATATTAAGACCTGGGATTTTTGCTTGAAAATTAACCAGTTAGACGCAATTACCCTGAACTTTGATTTAAGCGAATTACCTGATGGTTATCATGCTACTATAAATATTAATGGAAATAGCTGGAATGATCTTGCAACAGGTAATTATTTATACTCATTTGCACCAAGTCAAATTGGCTTGCTGGAAGGTCAAATTGAGATCACCAATAACCTGTGGACATCAACAAAGGATATTATCGTTAAGAAAATCATTTTAACCAACTATCCTAATCCCTTCAATCCGTCAGGTGCCGGACGCAGTCCTACAACAACAATACAATTCACCACCAGTCTTCGCCAAGGCTACGCCGGGCAGGCCGAGAACACCGAAAACACCGAAATAATAATTTATAATATCAAAGGACAAAAAGTAAAAACACTGGTTAATAAAGTACTTCCAGCAGGAGAGCACTCAGTTGTTTGGAATGGCAGAGACTCCAATGGAAATCGAGTCGGTTCAGGAATTTATTTCTATCAATTGAATGTTGACGGGAAAACAAAAGCAGTTAAGAAGATGATATTGTTGAAATAATCATACTCTGAAAAACATTTGACAAAATAAATTGTCTCTCTTTTTTTGTAAGTGTAAAGAAAATAAGTTCTGATAATTGTAATGTATATTCATCATTATTCAAAAAGGAGGATTTTATGAAAACCTTATTTTTTATTTTCGGATTTTTTATTTTATCAATATTTCTATCTGCCACTATTATAAATGTACCAGGTGACCAGCCAACAGTACAACAAGGGATTAATGTTGCAGTTAATGGAGATACTGTTTTAGTGCAACCTGGTGATTATCAGGAAATGATCAATTTTAATGGAAAAAATATAGTTGTAGGTTCTTTATTTCTTACTACTGCAGACAGCATCTATATTGATTCTACGATTATTCGGTATAATATAAACTGGAATTATGTTGTAACCTTAAAAAACAACGAAAGTTGTGAAGCCATGCTTATAGGATTCAAAATCGGGCAAGGTGGAATTAGCTCAAAAGGGATTCACTGTTCAAATTCTTCCCCGCAAATAAAATATAATCACATTGATATTGGTGGTCCTTATGGAATTAGATGCGATTCTCTCTCTTCTACTTTGATCAGTGAAAATCTAATTGAAAACGCAGATCGTGGTGTACAGATTTCTTATGGAGCATCACCCACGATAATCAACAATAAAATCAGTAATGTTGGTAAAGGAATATTTGTAAGCAATTCTTCAGCAACAATAATCAGTAATGAGATTATTGGTTCCTCCGGAGTTTTGTCCCGGGGTATTGAAACGGGTACCGCATCAACATTATTCATTTCAAGTAATTCTATCTCAAATAACCAGATAGGCATTCAAATTTCAAATAATTCCCAGTCTGAAATAATAAATAATTTCATCACTGACTGTTTAACAGGCATTAATTGCTTAGTAGCAGAAGTCAGAATGATCAATAATACGATTGTTAATTGTGAATACAACGGAATTGACATACCTTGGCTTAATCAACCGGAGATAATTAATTGCATTGTCTGGGGAAATCCAACAAATATCACTTTAGATTCTCAAGCATTTATTTCTCATTCTTGCATTGAAGGTGGAATTCCAATCAACTCTATAGATTTGGGTGGCAATATTTCTCGCAATCCTTGTTTTATAAATCCAAATGCTAATGATTTCACTTTATTAGTTAGTAGTCCGTGTATTGAAGCTGGAACAATTGATACGACCGGATTATATCTTCCTGAATTTGATTTAGTTGGAAATGATCGAATTCAAGATGGCAATGGAGACAATATTTTCATTATTGATATGGGTTGTTATGAAGCAGAAACAATAACCGATCCTGGATATATAAGCGGAACAATTTCTCTTTTAGGCGGAACAGGTAATGTTGAAGATGTAAATGTTGGTGTTGGAGCTCCTGTTCATCCAGATGAAAACGGTGATTATTTAATTACAATTGGAACATCTGCTTCTCCATATGATGTCACAGCGTGGTTAGATAATTATTTACCTCAAACAATTTATGGTGTTGAGGTACTATCTGGAGAAATAACTGAAAATGTAGATTTCGAATTAGAGTATTATCAACCGGATACATTTCTCGAATTCACACCTGACTCTTTGTTTTTTATTACACAAGTATCTCAAGATTTCAAGATTAAAAATATTTCTCTAATAGATGTTAATATCAATGCTATCACTTTTGCTTACATAACAGGTTCTTTTTACTATTATCCATATAACCTTCCCTTTCCGCAACTACTGACTCCAAATGATTCCCTTGAATGCATAATTTATCTTGATCTACCGACCTTACCAGAAAACAGAGAACTATTGTATGACTCGCTTTTTGTTGTAACTGATGTCGGGCAATTTACAATTCCAATAATTTGGGACAGTTCATTAATAAATGACGCTGATGATAATACAATTCAATTATCCGAATTGAATCTTAAAAACTTTCCTAATCCCTTCAAACCGTCAGGAGCCGGTCGCAGCCCTGAGACAACGATTAACTATCAGCTTCCCGAAGAAAGTAAGGTTCAACTTACAGTTTACAATATAAAAGGACAGAAGGTGAAACAGCTTGTCAGCAGTTCAGCCGGTCAGCTTTCAGCAGGAGAGCATTCTGTTGTCTGGGACAGTAGAGATAACAATGGCAAGCGAGTCAGTTCAGGAATTTATTTCTACAAATTGAAAGTAGGTGGTTATCAGAAAGTTAAGAAAATGATTCTAATTAAATAAAAAGGA